>NZ_JBCGFB010000006.1:74095-96325 GCF_038752175.1 Nocardia sp. No.11
ACGACAGTGCCCTCCCGGCCACGCTCATGCGCCCGGCTCCGGGCGCGCAGGCGCTGGTGTGGGTGTCGCCCGTGGTCACACCGCCATCTCTCCTTGTCGATGAGCGGCGCCGCCGGTGGCCGGAGTGCGGCCGTGCTTCATCACCAGTGCGAGCGAAAGGGCCGCCACCGACGCGACCGCGCAGACCCAGAAGCCCAGCCGGTAGCCGTGATCGCCGAACAGGTCGGGCAGCGGGGTCGCCGGTTGGGCTTGCCCGCCGACCGAGACCAGTGCGCTCATGCCGTTGTCGTGCAGCAACGCGGTGACGACGGCCAGGCCGATCGCCACGCCCATGGACTGCATGACGCCGAGCATGCCGAGGCTGATGCCCTGCTGCTCCTGCGGCACCGCCTCGACCAGCAGGATCGGCATGCTGGCGTAGTACATCCCGAAGCCGATGCTGAAGATCGAGTTCACGATCAGGAAGGTGGTGGTGGTCAGCGGCAGCAGCGCGAACGCGATGCCGGCACCGGCGAAGACGACCAGGGCGACGACCAGCGGCAGCCGGGCACCGATCCGCTTGGCCAGCAGGCCCGCCACCGCGCCGAAGACCATCGTGATCATCGAACCGATCAGGGCGATCCGGATGGCGAACTCGAGCAGGGAGTATCCGCTGCCGTAGCTGTATCCCGGATCGAGGGCCACTTGCACCGCCTCGGGCGGCAGCGCCTGACCGGTCAGGCCCTGGATCTCGGCCAGCGCCGCCTGCCGCACACCGGCCACGACCGTCGACTCCGGCGGGGTCTGCGCCATATAGGCGATGGCATAGGAGACGATGCCGATCTGCAGCGATGCCAGGAGCGCCCCGCCCAGGACCAGTGCGACACGCGGATGGAAGAGCAGCCGCATGTCCATGATCGGTGTCGTCACGCGCTTTTCGACGACAACGAACAGAACCAGCAGCGCGATGCCGGCGATCAACCAGGACACCGTGGTCGGCTTCGCCCATCCCCAGTCGTGGCCCTTGTCGACGTAGATCAGGGTGAGCGCGGCGCCGCCGGAGAGCAACGCCGCGCCGACGACGTCGATCCGCTCGGCGACCCGCAGCTTGGACTCGGGCACGAGGAACCACACCAGTGGCATCATCGCCAGGGTGAACGCGGCCAGTACCCAGAAGATGGCGCGCCAGCTGTGGTTGTCGACCAGGTAGCCGCCCAGGATCGGGCCCGCGATGGAGGCGACACCGAAGCCCGTCGCGGTGAGTCCGAGCGCGAGCGGAACCATGGCGCGCGGCATCAGGTCCCGGATGAGGCCGTAGGCGATCACCGCGGTGGCGATGGCGGTGGCCTGCAGGCAGCGGCCGAGAAGGAAGACGGCCCAGTTCGAGGTGGTCGCGTCGAGCACACAGCCGATGACGAACAGGGCACCGCAGATGAGGAACATCCGCCTCTTGCCCCACACGTCACTCATCTTGCCGATCAACGGAGACGCGGCCGCTCCGATCAACCCGAAAACGATGATGGCCCAGTTGATGTCGGCCCCGACACCGGGGAAGCTCGGCGCGATCTTCTGCAGTGCCGCCGCGACGATCGTGTACTGCATCGGGGCGATCTCGGAGAACAGGACGATCACGGCGAGCACCGTGAGAATCCTTGTGCGCGAGGCGCTGTCGAGTCGTCCGGTGTCGTTGTCGTCGTCTTTGTCGAGTTGCGAGGTACTGGTGGACATGGCCATGCTCCGTTGTTCGGTCGAATGGTCGAGCAGTCGGGTCAGTAGATATGGGCGGTGTGCGGGAGATCGGCAACCGAGGTGCCTACCTGCACGACGAACTCGCCGGGCTCGCTCTCCCAGCCGGTGGGTCCCCAATGCTGGAAGGCGCGATCGGGCAGGGGGATTGCGACGGTCCGGGAATCGCCGGGAGCCAGGGTGACTGCGGTGAAACCGGCAAGCCAGCGGACCGGTCGGTCCACGGCGCTGTCCGGGCGCGAGAGATAGACCTGAACGACCTGTTTGCCGTCGCGATCTCCGGTGTTGGTCACCGTGATCGACACGGTGCGCCCTGCCACGACGAGGTCGTCGGTCGACCACGTCGTATAGCCGAGGCCGTGGCCGAAGGGGTAGGCGGGTTCGGTGCCCGCCCGCAGCCACGCGCGATAGCCGATGTGGATGCCCTCGGTGTAGTCGAGGACGCCGTTGACCGGCGTGGTGTTCAGGACCGGGACGTCGGCCATGGTCTTGGGCCAGGTGGTCGGCAGCCGGCCGCCGGGTTCGGCGGTGCCGGTGAGCACATCGGCCAGTGCCGCGCCGAACTCCTGGCCGGGGAACCAGGACAGCAGCACGGCGGCGACGTCGTCGCGCCACGGCATCTCCACCGGTGCGCCGGAATTCACCACGACGACGGTGCGCGGGTTCACCGCGGCGACGGCGGCGACGAGCTCGTCCTGCCGGCCGGGCAGCCGCAGCGAGGTGCGGTCGACACCTTCGCTCTCGATCTGCTCGGTGGTGCCGACCACGACCACGGCCACCCCGGCCGCGCGCGCCAGTTCGACAGCGGCCGCGAACTCCTCCTCGTCGTCGCGCTGGGGACGCCGGACGCCGAGGGTGGCGCCGAGGATGATCCCGAGGCCGGGCATGGCCTCTTCGATGCTCGTCACGAGCCGCACCTCGACCTCGTCGCCGACGGCGAGGGTTCGGGTCACGTGACGCTGGGGCGGGTCGAGCAGCGCCGCGGCCGGATCGCCGGAATCCAGCGGCACGTTCTCGTCCAGCACGGTCTCGCCGTCGAGGTCGAGCCGGATGTGGCCGACGCCGCCGAAACCGATCTGCCAGTCACCTGCCCTGTCGGCGCGCAGGCGGGTGCGCATCTCGACCGTGTTCGACTGCGCGGCCAGCGGTTCACCGAGCAGCACGAGGCGGCTGGTGGTGCGGTGCTGGGTGCCGAGCACGGTGTCGTCTTTCAGGAACCGCGCGGACAGGCCCGGTTCGCCGGTCTCGGGATCGGTCATGATCGCCACCGGGGCCGGAATCAGATCCTCGGACAGGTGAACGCCCGCGGTGTGGGTCAGTGGCAGGCGGCCGGTCAGGCCTTCCACCGGGGTGGTGGTGTGGCCTGGGATCACGGTCGCGCTGCCGCCGCCGAGGAAGCGGGGTTCGCCCGCCGACGGACCGAGCAGCGCGATGTTCGTCTCCGGCCCCAGTGGCAGGACACCGTCGTTGCGCACCAAGACCATGGCCTGCGCGGCGACCCGGCGGACCAGATCCTGTGCTTGCGCGTCGGTGAAAACCGGTGTGGGTTGCGGTGTTCCGTCCAGAGCGCCGACGCGCTCGGCGAAGCGGAGGATGCGGCGCACCTTGTCGTCGATGGCCGACTCGGCGATCTCGCCCGCGCGCACGGCGGCGGCCAGCGGCTCACCCCACAGGTACGGCGGGCCGGGCATACACAGGTCGGTGCCCTGCGCCGCGCTCTCGGTGGTGCGCACGGCGGTCCAGTCCGAGACCACCACGCCGTCGAATCCCCAAGTGCCCTTGAGTGGTTCGTCGAGCAGGGGATTCTCGGTCATGGTGGTGCCGTTGACGGCGTTGTAGGCGTCCATGATCATCCACGCGCCCGCCTCGACGGTGCGTTCGAACGGGTAGAGGTAGAGCTCACGCAGTGCCCGGTCGTCGACGCGGACGTCGACAGTGAAGCGCTCGGTCTCGGAATCGTTGGCCACGTAGTGTTTCGGGCACGCGCTGACGCCGTGCGCCTGCACCGCCCGCACGTAGGCGTCGGCCATCTCGGCGGTGAGGAGCGGGTCTTCGGAGAAACACTCGAAATGTCTGCCGCCCAGCGGGGAACGATGCAGGTTCATCGTCGGGCCGAGGACTGCGTAGACGTCCTTGCGGCGTGCCTCGGCGGCGATCAGGGCGCCGATCTCGCTGAGCACCGCCGGGTCCCAGGTCGCGGCGACCGCGGTGCCGGAGGGCAGGCTCACCGACGGGTCGCGTTCGTCCCAGTTCTCGCCGCGCACACCGGAGGGGCCGTCGGAGACCGGCATCTCGGCGAGTCCGAGCGCGGGGTCACCGGCCATCCGGAACAGGCTCGCACCGGAGATCAGGCGGAGCTTGCCGTCCAGATCCAGTTCGGTGAGTAGTTCCTCGAGGTGGTCTTGCATGAAAGACGCAGCCTTTCCTAGGTCAGCGGGTGATGGTGCTGGCTTGATCGGACCAGTGGGGGTTGTGCAGTATTTCGCCGGTCTCGGTGAGGAACGCGGCGCGAGCGGCGGAATCGCCGCGCAGTCGGTCCATGAACCAGGCGGTGACGTAGCCGAGGTAGCGGTAGACGCCCTCGGTGCAGCTGTAATTCGTGCAGTGCGGCTGGCCCTGGACGTCGTTGTGCTGGGCGCCGACCACCGCGGCGCGGGCTTTGGGCAGTCCGGCGGGCAGCGCGTCGTAGTACGCCTGCATCGACTGCATCCCGATCAGCTGCGGCGGGAGTTGCTGCGTCGAGGGCGAGGCGCCGTCGGCCGTGCCGTTGACCAGCAGCACCGAGCCCGAGGTCACCGCGGTGGGGTCGACGCAGGGGCTCTGGCCGTCGACGGTCGGCAGTGACCCGCAGGCCGCCGACCACGGCATCTCGAGCGTCAGCGCGGTATCGACGGCGCCGCCGCCGCGGGCGAGCGCGTTGATCGCGCCGAGGCCGCCCTGCGAATGCCCCGCCGCGCCCACAGCGGTGATGTCGATCTTGCCGTGGAAGATGCCGGTCTGGTCGCTGTTCTGCTGAGCCAGGTACCGCACCGCGTCGAGCAGTTGCACGCCGGTGCCGGTGTCGGTGCGGTCGGCGGCGATCACCACGAATCCCCAGGACGCCAGGTGCGCGAGCAGATACGCGTATTCGCGCGGGTGAGCCAGGGTGCCGTTGCCCCAGGTGATGACCGGGTGCACGACGCCGCCGGCGCCGAGGTCGGCCGGGTACCAGATGTCGTAGCTGTCGCCGGTCGATGTGCAGCAGTCGATACCGGTCCGCTCGGTCACGGCCCACGGGCCCGGCGCGTAGTAGGTGGCTTCGACGGGGGCGGTGGGTCGGTAGGGCGGCGCCGCCCCCGCCGGGGTCACCCCGGTCGCGGCGGCGACCAGTAGCGCGAGGGAGATCAGCGCGACCCGCGCGCCAGTGCGCGGGCGCCGACCGGACAAGACAGTTCTATTGCTCACGATCTCGGACGATAGGGAGATCCACGGGCCGGACCACGTGGTCAGCGCCGTCTTGCAGACTGTTTGCAGACACCCCGCGCGGGGGAACACCGGCGACGTATTCTCGACACCGATGAACGAGTCGGCCCGCAGTGTCGCGGACCTCGCATGAGCGAGGTCGGCTCCGCGTTGCGTGCGGCGCGCACCGCCGCGGGGATCAGCCTGCAGGGGATGGCCGCGCGCACGAACTATTCCAAGCCGTACCTCGGTCAGCTCGAGACCGGGGCCCGGGCGGTGCGTGCCGAACACGTGGCCGCCTACGAGTCTGCACTGGACACCTCGCTGACTGCTCTGCACGACCGGCTGACCGTCGAGTCGGTCAGCGAACTGGACGATCTGCCCACGCAGCTGTCGTCGCTGCTGCTACCGCCACACGGCGCGCACGGCCGTGGCGAGCACCCCGCCTTCGCCGCGACCGAGCTGGCGGCCGCCGAACAGCTCGTGACCTGGGCGCGAGGCAGGCAATGGAGCGACGGGCAGGCGCCGCGCCACGCGGTCACGGCCTGGCTGGCCGCGAATCTGCCACGGTTGCAGCAACTCTCGGCTGCCCAGCGGCACGGTCGCGCCCTGCGGATCGGTGCGGAACTGGCCGATATCGCCGCCGCCATGAGCTGGGACGTGGAGGACATCGTCGCGGCCCGCCGCTACTCGGTGGCCGCCGCTCGGCTGGCCCACGCCGCGGGCGACACGGTGCTGACGGCCGCGATCCTCACCGAGTCGACGTGGCAGTTGCTCGACAGCGGCAGCCCGGCGGAGGCACTGGAGATCGCCCAGCTCGCCCAGTATCTGGCGCGCCGCACGGCGACGCCGCTGCTGCGCGTGGCGCTGGCCGAGCTAGAGGCCTACGCGCACGGCATTCTCGGTGAACAGGCGGCGTTTCAGCGCGCGATCGTCGTCGCCGCGGAATGCCGTGGCGAAGCCGCGGCGACCGCGTCCGCCGATCACCCCGCCGACCGCAGCCTGATCGCGGCCACCATCGGCATGCTCCTCGGCCCGCGTCGGGACTGGCCGGGGCCGGGCCAGCAGTCGCGGCTACTCGGAAACAGCTACCGGCAGCTCATCGCGACCCGGCCGGATCTGGCCCGGATCGCCTTCGGCGACGTCCACCCACCGGTGCCGCGGGAATTCCTGACACCGGCGATGACCGCGATTTCCTCGGCTCGTCTGCAGTTGATGCTCGGCGATCCAGAACAGGCGGTCGAGCAGGTCGAACTGGCGTTGTCGTTCGAGGGCAACCCGACCGGCCGCACTGCGGCCCGGCTGTCCGACTTCTGGCACGAGTCGGTGGAGTTCGCCGCGGTTCCGGCGGTGAGCGACGTCCGCGGCGCGATCCACGACATGGTCGGGCTCGGCTGAGCTCAGCCGGTGGCTGCCGTGCCGCGCCTGCCGAGCAGCAGACCGATGAGCCCGGACTCCTGGCTCTGCGTGCTGATCATGTCGCGCGCCGCCTGTTCGACCGGGCCGCCGGTGGACAATTCGTCGAAGGTCTGGGCCATGGCCACCCCGCCCTGGTGGTGGCGATACATCAGACGCAGGAACTTCGTTTCCGCCTCCGCGCCGTGGGCCTGGGCGAGAGCGTCGAGGTCGGCCTGGGTGGCCATGCCGGGCATCGTGGCCGACACGGCGTGGTGATGGCCGGTCGGCATCCACGACATCGGGTGCGGGTTGGTCGGGGTCACCGCGGCCAACCGGAGCCAGCCGAGCATCATGCCGATCTCCAGACGCTGGGCGGCGGCGATCTGATCGGCCAGCTGCCGCACCGTGGGATCGACGTCGGCGGCGAGACGGTCGACCATCATCAGCGCCTGCTGATGGTGTCCGGTCATGTCCTGCACGAAACCGATCTCGGTCGGGGTCAACACCGGTGTGGCCGTGACGTTCTCGGAGACCACCAGCGGTCGCAGAGCTGCCCCGAGCACCAGCAGGAGCAGGATCGAGGCGGCCACTGCGGCGCCGAGGGTCACCCGTCGACTCATGCGCCGACCGTCGTGTGCTGGTCGGCGGGCGGGAGGTACACCTCGGGCGACAACTCCAGGGTGAGCAGGCCGTTGTCGGCACAGGCCGCCCACAGCTGATTGCCACGCCATTCGGGGGCCGAGAAGCACCAGTCGGTGGACAGATCGCCGAAGGCCACCTCGCCGGTACGCGAGCCGATCGCCTGCTCCGGATCGAAGGCGCCCGACTCGACGGCCTGCAGGACCGAGGGCGCGCTGAGCAGCGGGACGCCGATGATCGAAGCGAGGGCATGCGGGGAGTTCCACAGCTCACTGTTCTGGCCGGTACGCGCGGGTGGGTTGTAGTACGCGATCTCGCGCACCCGGAGCGGGTCGCGCACATCGAACACCCGGATGCCCGAGGAGATCCAGCCACACGCGAGCGCGGTGGGGTTCACCGGCCGGTCGGCGGAGCAGTAGTGGGCGTCGTAGGCGAACAGCGAGCCGCCCATGCTGGAGGCCATCGCGCTGTCGCGGTGCTGGGACAGATTGATCTCCAGCTTGATCGTGTTCACCACGCGCGGGTGGGTGTCGTCGGAGATGTCGATGAGTTTGACACCGCCGGAGCCCGCCTCGTCCGCGGTGAACAGAAACGGCACGCCGTTGTAGGTGACGGGCACGTTCTGCTGGGTCGCCCAGCCGTCGGTCCAGGTCAGCTGGGAGATGATCGGCACCTGCGGGTCGGGGTCGCGTCGCTGGACCGCGGAGGTGTCCAGGATGGTCAGCCCGCCCATGTTGTTCGCCAGATACAGGCGGTTGCCGTCGGCACGCAGGCCCATGCCGTGCATGGACTGACCCGGCATGCCCTGCCAGATCACGCGGGGGTCGGCCGGATCGGTCAGGTCGACGGCGCTGACGATGCCGGGGATGACGCCCGAGGCCCAGTAGGTGCGGCCGTCCGGGGAGAAGCCGCCTTCGTGCGCCGTGATCTGCACCGGCAGACGCAGGTCGGTGCCGGGGCCCGGGTTGAGCAGGCGCGGGTGCGCGCAGTCGGAGATGTCGTAGACCGAGATCAGCCCGGCGCCGGTGAAAGCGGGAACGCCGGTGCCGACCAGCAGCTTTCGCGCCGCGTTGACCTTGAGGCTCTCCCAGGTCCCGGCCAGCATGGCCGGCTCGGTGAGCGTTGCGGTGAGCACCGGGTTCGCCGGATCGGCGACGTCGATCACCTGCACGCCCTGGGCGGGCCCGAGTACGTTGCCGGGGAAGAAGCTGCCCAGGTAGACGCAGTGGTCGAACTGCGTCGAGGTGATTCCGGCGCCGCGCCCCGCGTAGCCGCCGATGCGGCTGATATTGCACCGGTAGCCCTGGGTGCTGCGGCCGCTGTCGCGGTCGGCGGCGGGCACGTCGCCCTGCAGGCCGGGTTCCGGGAGCGCATCGCCCGCGCAGCTCGCCCGGGCGACGGCGGTATCGGCGATCGTGCGGGTCTCCAGGACGACCCCGGTGGTGTCGGGCTGTGCGAGGCCGGTGGTGGTGGGAATCAGCAGTACGGCCGCCACGGCGATGAGCAGGCGGCGATAGGGAGTTCTCATGTCGTACTTTCGTGGTGGATGGCCAGGGTGACCAGGGCGTCGGCGGTCTGGCGGCAGAATCGCTCGCCGTCCTCGTCGCCGCGGGTGAGAGCGCGCAGCAGCGTTGCGCCGCGCAGGAATTCGAAGAGCAGATCGGGATCGCAGGTGGGGGAGACCTGGCCGGACTCGATCGCCGCGTCGATGGTGGCGCGTAGCGCGACCCGCGCCAAACCTTCGCCGCGCTCACGCAGCCGCTGGTAACTCTGCTCGTCGTCGTGATA
Source organism: Nocardia sp. No.11 (assembly GCF_038752175.1). Lineage (NCBI taxonomy): Bacteria > Bacillati > Actinomycetota > Actinomycetes > Mycobacteriales > Nocardiaceae > Nocardia > Nocardia sp. No.11. The sequence goes on from NZ_JBCGFB010000006.1 coordinate 83,087, forward strand.
GGCCGAGAGCAAGCCGGGAATGCCCGAGCGTGCCGCGGGGTGGGTGGCGGCGGCGAAGAACAACCGGGTCCAGGCCAGTAGATCGGCGCCGATGTCACCGGTGGGCTGTGGGACGACGCCGGTCTCGAGCGCGAAGATCGCGTCCTCGACAAGGTGGATCTTGTTGGGCCAGCGGCGGTAGATCGAGGTGGCGACGACCCCGGCCCGGCGCGCGACGCCCTGGATGGTGGTGGCCTGAAAACCTTGCTCCACCAGCAATTCCTGGGTGGCTCGCAGCACTTGGGCATCCAGCTGCGGGTCGCGGGGGCGGCCCGGCCCCGATCGGGCCTCGCGGCGTTCACTCACCGTTGTTCACTCCTCCGTCGGCTGGGCAGAGCGTAGCCGAGATCGGATCTTTTTAAAAACGCGTCATGGTGTATTCAAATTAGCTAACTTGAAACCTGTTCCACCCCACATTCGCGAAGGAAAGCCCATGCTGACTCCCCAGGACGAGCTGCTCTGCCATCAGTTGCCGACCACGTTCGACCACGTCGTCCAGAGCGATTTGCGCTGGACCGAGCGCATCGTGCTCTACGGCTTCGACACCACCGGCCGGGTCAGCGTCATGACCGGCATGGCCCGCTACCCCAACCGCAACGTCATGGACGCCTACGCGATGGTCACCATCGACGGCACAGCGCACGTGGCGCGCCTGTCGCGCGAGATCGGCGGCAAGTACGACGACCTGGGCGCCTGGCAGGTCGGCCCCTACCGCTACGAGATCACCGAGCCGCTGCGCGGGGTGCGCGCCAGCCTCGGCGACAACGACCACGGGGTGCGCCTCGAGCTGAACTTCGCCGGACAGTTCCCCGCCTACGAGCAGGAGCCCGCCTTCTTCCGCAGCCGCGGGCGGGTCCGCGAGGACGCGCGACGCTACTACCAGAACGGTGCGGTCACCGGCTGGCTCGAGGTCGACGGCGAACGCATCGAGATCGATCCGAGGACCTGGTGGTTCGGTCGCGACCATTCGTGGGGCACCCGGCACGGTGGTGGCGGCGGCAGTCTGGGCGAGGGGAGCGGCTTGCAGCCGTCCGAAATCCCCGACGGTGTCCTGTATTTCATGGGCATCTTCCAGTTCGACGACGAGTTGGTGCACTTCGCCCAGCGTGAGACCGCCGACGGGCAGCGCTGGCACTTCGAAGGCTCCATCCAGCAGCCCATCGAAGCGCAGGCACCGGTCGTGCCGATCGTCGGTGTCACCCACGACCTGAAGTTCCGCGACGACTTCCGGATCGTCACCGAGGGAACGTTCACGACGAATGCCGCCGACGGCAGCGTCCGTACCTTCTCCGTGACCGCGCTGCATGATTTCTGGCCCGGTCTGGCCGGCTACGACATGTACCGCGGCTACGCCTCGGGCATCTGGAAGGGCGAGTCCTACAGTGACGGCTTCACCGTCGACCTGGACGACACCGACGAACTGCGTCAGGTCAGCATGCTCACCGAGACCTTCTGCAAGGTCGAGAGCAACGACGGAAAGGTCGGTTACGGCCTGGTCGAGATGGTGTTCATGGGGCGCAACGCCCGGTACGGATACGAGGGCTACTGATGACCGCGCGACCCGCGGCAGAAGATCTGCCGACCGCAGTCGGTCCCGTGGTGTGCGCCGGAATTCCCGGTGCGAACGCCGCCGAGGTGACGAACTGGTCGGCCAGCCCACGCGGGTTGGCGACCGAGACCTTCCTGTTCGATCTGGAACGCGACGACGCCGAGCCCGTGTCGCTGGTGCTGCGCCGCCCGCCCGAGGTGGCGTTGTTTCCCGACTACGACCTGCTGCGACAGGTATTGGTCATGCGTAGACTCGCCGGCACCGCGATCCCGGTGCCCATCGTCCGCTGGCTGGATCGGGGCACCGAGGCCCTCGGCAGTCCGTACTTCGTGATGGACCGGATCGAGGGCAGCGCGCCCGGTGACCTGCCGTCCTATCATTCGGCCGGGCTCTACTTCGAGGCCGAGCCCGCCGACCGGGCCACGATGTGGTGGGGCTGCGTCGACACCATCGCCGAGATCCACCAGCTCGACTGGCGCACCTTGAGTCTGGACTTCCTGGCGTTTCCGGAATTCGGGACGGCGCCGCTCGAGCAGATGATCGGCTATGTCGATGCCGCGCTCGGCTGGGCCTCGACCACTCAGCCGCCCGCGCTGCGCCGGGCCGTGGACTGGCTGCGCGCCCATCTGTACGAACCCGAGCACGTCACGCTGTGCTGGGGTGACGCCCGCATGTCGAACATCCTCTACGACACCGAATTCCGGGTCACCGGCGTGCTCGACTGGGAAATCGCCTACCTCGGCGACCATGAGGCCGACCTCGCCTGGATGCTGTTCCTGGACTGGGCGTGTTCGGAATTCCAGAACACCGAACGACTTCCGGGTACGCCGACCCGGGAGGAGACCATCGCGCGCTACGAGGAGCGCAGTGGGATGAAGGTGCGCAACCTGCGCTACAACGAGGTATTGGCGGCGGTCCTGCTCAGTATTCCGCTGCTGCGGATGGCGCACCGGCTCCAGCTGCCGCCGGAGGTCGACGTCACCGCGTTCTGCGCTCAGCGGATCGAGCAGTTGCTGGCCGAGGGCTAGGGTCAGGTGTGGGCACGGGTCGCGGCGGCTCCGAATAACATTACAGTTTAGTATGTAATAGTGACTTCGGAGACCTCGCCGCGCCCCGGCCGTCCGCGCGACGCCGACAAGGACCTCGCCGTGCTCATCGCGGCCAGGCAGCTGCTGGCCGAGGTGGGTTATCCGCAGACCACGGTCGTGGCGATCGCCAAGCGTGCCGGGGTGAATTCGCCGGCCATCTACCGGCGCTGGCCGACTCGGCAGGCCCTGCTGGAGGAGGCCATTCACGGTCCGGGCGCGTACGCGCCGCCCGAGCCGACCGGCGACCTGCGCGCCGACCTGGCGACCTGGGTGCGCATCTTCCTCGCGCGCGCGGACAGTCCCGCCGCGCGCGCGGGGGTGCCCGGCCTGCTGGCGGATTCGCAGACCGAGGAGGCGCGGCGGCGGCTGCTGGCGATCGGGGCCCCGGTGCGCAAGGCGTTCGCCGAGTTGCTCGCGGGCGCGGTCGACGACGGCCGGATCCCGCCCGGCGCCGATGCCGAACTCGTCTTCGAGNATTCGCAGACCGAGGAGGCGCGGCGGCGGCTGCTGGCGATCGGGGCCCCGGTGCGCAAGGCGTTCGCCGAGTTGCTCGCGGGCGCGGTCGACGACGGCCGGATCCCGCCCGGCGCCGATGCCGAACTCGTCTTCGAGATACTCGCGGGGACAACGACATTCCACGCACTGTCGCGGGGTGGCGAACAGGCCGACCTGTTCGTGTCGCGGATGGCCGACGCGCTGTACGCGCTGGTGTCCGCAGGCTGACCGGCGGCGGGGGAATGTGTGACTCTCGCACCCGTCTAATAACGTTACATGCTATTATGTAATTATGATCGCAGTGCTTCCGCAGTTCGCGGCGGATCGATGAAGGTCGATCTCCAGTTGAACGGTCGTCCCGACGAAGCCGTCTCGCGGGCAGCCGAATTGATCGCGTGCGGCGCCGATGGTCTGTTCACCTTCGAGGGGCCCCACGACGTGTTCCTGCCGCTGACCCTGGCGGCAACCGGTGCCGAACCGGTCGACCTGATGACCAACGTCGCCATCGCCCTGCCGCGCAGCCCGATGCACCTGGCGCACACGGCCTACGACCTGCACCTGCTCAGCCGGGGCCGGTTCCGGCTGGGCCTGGGCTCGCAGACTCGCGCGCACATCGACAAGCGGTACGGCGGCCAGTGGTCCCGGCCCGCGGCGCGGATGCGCGAGGTCGTCCTGGCGGTCAAGGCCATCCTCGGTTCCTGGCAGGACGGCACCCCCTTGCGCTTCGAGGGTGAATTCACCCGGCACACCCTGATGCCGCCCACCTTCGTTCCCGGTCCCAATCCCTATGGCGTGCCCGAGATCTGCCTGGGTGCGCTCGGCCCGATCATGACCAGAACCGCGGCCGAGGTGGCCGACGGACTGCTGGTCATGCCGTTCAACAGCGCCCGCCATTTCGCCGAGCGCACCGTGCCCGCTATTCGGGAAGGACTCGCCCGCGCCGGTCGCGACGCTGCCGACCTGGCGATCTATCCCCAGGTGATCGTCGCGATTGGCCGGACCGCCGGCGAACTCGAGGCCGCCGCCGTCGGCGTTCGCCGGCTGCTCGCCTTCTACGGGTCGACGCCCGCCTACCGGCCGGTCCTCGAGGTGGAGGGCTGGGGTGAGCTCCAACCCGCGCTGAACGCGCTGTCCAAGCGCGGGGAGGTCACGGCCATGACCGAACTGATCGATCACCGGATGCTGCGGACGCTCGCCGTCTACGGCACCCCCGAGGAGTGCGCCGCCGAGATCGTGGCGCGCTTCGGTGCGGTCGCCGAGCGGATCTGCTGCTATTTCCCGGGATATCCCGTCGCCGACGCGCACATCCGGGACCTGGTCACCGCATTGCAGGTCGCATGAACGAGGTCGAGATCGATATCGCCGACGGTGTCGCGGTGGTGACCTTGAACCGGCCGCAACGCCGCAATGCTTTCACCGCCACGATGGGTCGCGCGCTGGGCCGGGCCTACCGCGAGCTGGACGCCGACGACACGGTCCGGGTCATCGTCCTGACCGGTACCGCCCCCGCCTTCTGCGCCGGAGCGGATCTGGGTGGCGGAGCGGCGACCTTCGACCGGCCCGACCGCGCCGCCTTTTCCGCCTCCCCGGTCGACCCGCCTGCCTTCGCCCTGCGGAAACCGGTGATCGCCGCGGTGAACGGGCACGCCATCGGCATCGGGCTGACCTTGGCGATGCAAGCCGATATCCGCCTGGTCGCTGCCGACGCCCGCTACGCCATTCCGCAGGTGCGCCTCGGTGTCGTGCCCGACGCGGTGGCGCATTGGACCGTGGCCAAGGTGGCGGGTCTGTCGGTCGCGGCCGACATCCTGTTGTCGGGGCGGACGATCGACGGCGCCGAGGCGGTGCGGCTCGGCCTCGCCACCCGCAGCCTGCCCACCGCCGATGTCCTGCCCGCCGCCCGCGCGATGGCCACCGACATGGCCACCAACGTCGCGCCGATGTCGGCGGCATTGAGCAAAAGGCTGCTGTGGGACACCGCGATCCACGGCTACGACCCCACCCGCGTCGCCGACCTCGAAACCGAACTGCACCTGCGGGTGATGGGTAGTCCCGACGCCACGGAGGGGATGCGCGCCCGGCTCGATCACCGCACGCCGGTGTGGTCTGCCCGGCTGTCGACCGACTGGCAGGACTTGCCGCGGTCGTGACCTTCCGGTCGCACTCGACAGGGCGAGCGGAGCTGCACCGGCCTGTGCTCGTCCGGTCGTAGACCCTCTTGTCCGTTCCTCTCGACACCACGCGGTGCCGTCGAAATCCACACAGGTACTCGCTGTTTCAGCCCCCAGGAGTTTCCGATGTCCCTCGCCGTAGACGCAGACCAGCAGGCACTGGCGGAATCGGTCGCCGCGTTCGCGCGCAAGATCGCCCCGCTGGCGCAGACGCGCGAGCACCTGTCCGACTATACGGCCGGGACCATGCCTGCCGAGGCATGGACGGCATTGTGCGAGCAGGGCTTACACGCGCTGCACCTGCCCGCGACCTACGGTGGCGACGACTGTGGACTGGCCACACTCACGGTCGCCGTCGAGCAACTGAGCACAACGCTGTTTCCCGGGCCCTACCTGCCGACCGTGACCGCTAGCGCGCTCGCCATGGCCGCGGCTGACGCCCAGGCCCTGCTGGCCGACTTCGGCGCGGGGATGACCGGAGCGGTCGCCACCGGCCCCGACCTGCGTGCCACTCGCGACGGCGACGGCTGGGTGGTATCGGGAACCTCCGATCCGGCCATCGGTCTGCCCGGCGCCGAACGAGTGGTGGTGCGCGCCGCCATCGACGGCGATCCGGAAGCGAGCGTGTGGTTCTGGCTCGACTCCGTTGACGTGGTCGCCTCCGGCACTACCGACCCCGTTGAGGTCCCCGCGGTTCAGCTGACTACCGCCGAAGCCGTCGACCTCACCCGATCGCTCGGGCGCGCTGCGTTCGAGGCCTACCGCGTGGATCCGGCACGGGTCCTCGGTGGCATCGACCCTGCCGTCGCGCAGCTGTGGACGACCACACTGGCCGCCGCGGAAGCGACCGGAATCTGCCGGTGGTGTCTGGACACCACCGTCGACTACGTCCGTGTCCGACACCAGTTCGGTCGTCCGATCGGCAGTTTCCAAGCGGTGCAGCACAAGACGGCGTTCATGTTGGTCCGGGCCGAGGTGACGAGCGCGGTGACCTGGGACGCGGCCCGCGCCGAGAGTCAACCGGCCGAGCAGCGACTCCTCGCCGCGGCGAGCGCCGCGCTGACCGCGCTGCCCGCCGCCATCGACCAGGCGGTCGATTGCGTGAGTCTGCTCGGCGGCATCGGATTCACCTGGGAACACGACGCCCACCTGTACTGGCGGCGCGCGATCGCCCTGGCCGCCACGGTCGGCGGTGAAGACGCGGCGGCTCGCGAGCTGGGGGAGCGGTGCCTGCGCGCCGAGCGTGACTTCGCCTTCGTCACCGCCGAGACATTGCCGGCCCTGCGCGCCACGGTCGGCGCCGTCCTCGACGAAGTCCGCACGCTACCCGACGACGAAATCGCCACGGCGGGTTGGGCTCCCGCGCGAGGAGCGGCCCGCCGGGCCCGGTTGGCCGCCGCCGGCTTGGTCGCCCCGCACTACCCGCCGCCGTACGGGCTCGGCGCAGGCCCGGCCGATCAGGCCGTGATCGCCGAGGAATTCGCGCGCCGCGACCTGACCCAGCCCGAACTCGGCATCGGCGGCTGGGTGCTGCCCACGCTGATCGAACACGGTGACGACGAGCAGCGCGCGCGGTTCGTCACCGATACCCTGCTCGGCAAGATCATCTGGTGTCAGCTGTTCTCCGAGCCGGGCGCGGGATCGGACCTGGCCGGGCTGTCCACCGGCGCACGCAAGGTGGATGGCGGATGGATGATCACCGGGCAGAAGGTGTGGAATTCCCAAGCGGTGGAGGCGGACTGGGCCGTGTGCCTGGCCCGCACCGACGCCACCGTGCCCAAGCACGCGGGCCTGACGTACTTCCTGATCCCGATGGACGCCGACGGCGTCGACGTTCGTCCGCTCCGGCAGGCCACCGGGATCTGGGAATTCAACGAGGTCTTCCTCGACGAGGTCTTCGTGCCCGACACTCAGGTGGTCGCGAACCCCGGTGACGGGTGGCGGATCGCGGTCACCACCCTGTCCAACGAACGACTCGCCATGGGCTCGGCCACCTTCGGCCACGGCTCGAGCACCCTGGTGCGCCGCCTGCTGGAATCCGGCGATCACGCAGGCACCCGCGACGACGCCGTGCGCGTGCTCGGCCGCAACACCGCGCTCGAGCTCTCGGTCGCCGCGCTGAACCTGCGCAACGCCGTGATCAGGATGAACGGCAGCGCTGTCGGCGCAGGCGCGGGCGACAGCGTCCGCAAGGTCTGGCATGCCATCGCCCAGCGCGACGCCTCCCGCGCGCTGGTCTCGGTCCTGGGCCCCCGCGCCGCCGTCGGCGCCCCCGAACAGCCCTACACCTTCGACTTCCTCGGCCTGCCTGCCATCCTCTTCGGTGGCGGCACCATCGAGATCCAGCTGGATATCATCGCCCGCCGCGTGCTGAGTCTGCCCCGATGACAGGGCGTTTCGGCGACGGACCGCTACGCGTGGAGGTCGTGGCCGACGGGCTCGGCTTCGTCGAAGGCCCGGCCGTCCTCCCGGACGGCCGGATCGCGCTGGTCTCGATGAGCCGGGGCAGCGTCTTGATCCTGGACCCTGATGGCACCGTCGCTGCCGAGCATCACACCGGCGGCGGCCCCAACGGCCTCGCCGTCGGCGCCGACGGCGCACTGTACGTCGCGCAGAACGGCGGTCGCTTCGCGGCGCGCAGCACCGCCGCACCGGGCATCCAGGTTATCCGCGACGGCCGCGTCGACTACGCATTCCGTGGCCTGGAATCACCGAACGACCTGGTCTTCGGACCCGACGGCCGACTGTGGGTCACCGACTCCCGCGCCGACGCCGACTTCCGGCGCCCGGAATCCATATCCCCGGGCCAGGTCTGGGCCATCGACCTCGACACCGGGCGACCCGAGCTGATGGCGCAAGGCCCGATCTTCGTCAACGGTATCGGCATCAGCCCCGACCATCACACCCTCTACGTCACCGAAACAGTGCACGCCCACATCACCGCGTACCCCCTCGTCGCAGGCGCCCTCGAACACGCCCGCATCCTCGCCACCCTCCCGGCCGCGCATCCCGACGGACTCGCCGTAGACCCCACCGGTCGCCTCTGGATCGCCACCACCACCGCAGACCGCATCGACGTCCTCACCCCCGAAGGCCTCCCCCTGACCCAGCACCCCCTCCCACCACGCAGCATGCCGACCAATGCCTGCCTAGGCCCCGGCCCGGCACTGTTCGTCACCGCCGCGGGCACCGGCAGCCTGCTCCGACTCACCCCCGAGTGACGCCGGGGCGGGCGTTCATCTGATCGATCAGCGAGTCCGATCATCCCCGCCGCGCGCCCGGGAGCGCGCGTTTTCGTGGTGGATTGTCCTGTGGGGCAACAGGATCAGCTCGAGAGCTGGGTGGTCAGGTCGTCGATGTAGGTGCGGAACAGGGATGCCATGTCGACGCGTTCGGGGTCGAGGAGCCATTGCAGTTGCAGGCCGTCCATCATGGCCGAGATCTGGCGGGCTACGGCGGGGGCGTCGATGTCGGGGCGGAAGGTTCCGTCGGTGACGCCGCCTGCGAGGGCCTCGGCCAGGTAGGTTTCCAGGATTCGGTAGCGCTCGACGACCCAGGCACGGGCGGGGTGGTCGCTGGTGACCGCCTCGCTGGTGACGACGGTGAAGAGCTGGACCAGGCCGGGGACGTGCATGTTGTGCTCGACCAGGCGGACCAGCTGTTGCAGGGCGTCCGTGCCGCGCAGTTGCCGGTTCATGCCGAGGCGGTCGTAGTCGAGGCGATCGCGGTAGTCCAGGACCGCGGCGAGGAGCGCCGCCTTGGTCGGGAAGTAGTGCAGCAGGCCGGTTTGGGACAGTCCGCAGCGCGTGGCGATCTCGGCGAGCGAGGAGTGGTGATAGCCGTTCGCGGCGAAGCTGTGCAGCGCCTGGTCGATGATCTGCTCGCGGCGGTCCTCGCCCCGTCTCCGGCGTTGGGGATGCGGCGTCATGAGCAGCGACAGTAGTCCGAACGGCGGGACCTGCAAACCGGAAGATAACGAACAAGTCACAGTACCGAGTGATCACTCGGGAACCTGGCACACTCGTGGCTGCCGGACTGGAATTCTGCGAGGGAAGGACCGCCGATGACTCGGAGCACCGAGGCAGTGATCGAATCGATCACGCTGCGGGGTGGCGCGGGTGCGCTCGCCGGATGGGAGATCACCCCGCCCTCCGGAACACCGGAACTCGGCACCGTGGTGCTGGTGCCGGGCTTCACCGGCTCCAAGGAAGACTTCGAAGCGATGCTCCCGCTGCTCGCGGCGGCCGGATATCGCGCGGTCGCCTACGACCAGCGCGGCCAATGGCAGTCGGAGGGACCCGACGACATCGCCGGCTACGCCATGGCCGATTTCTGCGGTGACCTGCACGGTGTCGTCGATCAGGTGTCGCCGCGGGCGCCCGTGCATCTGGTCGGGCACTCCTTCGGCGGCTATGTCTCCCGCGTCGCGGTGGTCGAGACACCCGCGCGGTTCCGTAGCCTCACCCTGCTGGCGTCGGGGCCGTCATCCGTCGAGGACATCAAGTTCCCGCCTCCGCAGATGGTGGCGCAGGTGGTGGAGACGGCAGGCCAGGAATTCCTGTGGCAGCAGATGAGCGATGCCATGGCCGCCGCCGGTCGGACGCCCTCACCCGAGCGCGCCGAGTTCCTGCGCAACCGGCTCGTGCGGACCGAGAAGGCGAACATCCTCGGCATTCTGAAATGCATGCAGACCCCGCCGCCGGTCGATCCCGCCGCGCTGCGCGATGCCGGAGTGCCGCTGCTGGTCGCCTACGGCGACACCAACGACCTGTGGGACCCCGAGGTCCATGAGAACTTCGCTCGGCAGCTGCGGGCCAGGACCGCGGTGTACCCGGGCATCGGCCACGTGCCGAACGAAGACGTCCCCGCACAGGTCACAGCCGACCTGGTGAACTTCTGGAGGGAACTGGCATGACCGACGACATCGACGACCTGCTGGACAAACTGGATCTGGCGGCCAAGATCCGGCTCATCTCCGGATCCGGTGTCTTCCGCTTCGCGGGCGAGGAGAGCATCGGCCTGGTCGAGATGCCCGTGTCCGACGGTCCCTCCGGGGTGCGCGGCGAGACCTGGGACGAGCGCGACCCCTCGATCAGCCTGCCGTCCGGCTCGGCACTGGCCGCCACCTGGGATCGTGAGTTGCTGGCCGAGATCGGCGGGCTCGTCGCCGCCGAAGCGCGGCGCAAGAATGTGTACGCGGTGCTCGGCCCGACCGTCAACCTGCACCGGAGTCCGCTCGGCGGAAGGCATTTCGAGTGCTTCTCCGAGGACCCGGTGCTCACCGGTGAGATGGCCGTGGCCTACGTGTCCGGCGTGCAGGCGCACGGCGTCAGCGCCTGCCCGAAGCACTACGTGGCCAACGACTCCGAGACCGAGCGCTTCACCGCCGACGCGATCGTCGACGATCGCACCCTGCGGGAGCTGTATCTGTACCCGTTCGAGCGGGCGGTGGCGGCGGGCGCGTGGATGATCATGAACGCCTACAACTCGGTCAACGGCGTCACCATGACCGAGAATCCGCTGCTGGACGAGCCGTTGAAGGGCGAATGGGGTTTCGACGGCGTGGTGGTCTCGGACTGGACCGCCGTGCGCTCCACCGCGGGCGCGGCCAAGGGCACCGACGTCGCCATGCCCGGACCGTGGGAACTCTGGGGGGCGCCGCTGGTCGAGGCCGTCCGCGCGGGTGCGGTATCCGAGGCAGTGATCGACGAGAAGGTCCGCCGCATACTGCGATTCGCGCAGCGTGTGGGCGCGCTGAACGGAACGCCGCAGCAGCCACCGGCTTTCACCGAGGCGGCCGCGCGCCGGTTGGTACGTGATGCCGCCGCCAAGGCGATGGTGCTGGCCGCCAACGACGGGGTGCTGCCGCTGGGCGAGCCCGCCCAGGTCGCCCTGCTGGGCGCGGCGGCCGCCCAGCCGCGCCTCGGCGGCGGCGGTAGCTCGACAGTTGTTCCGTCGCACACCAGGTCGCCGTTGCAGGGCCTGCGCGAGGTGCTGCCGGTGGCGCACACACCGGGCGTTCACCTCGACGAGAACATGATCGCGGTGCCGCTGGACATCGTCACCGATCCCGAGACCGGCACCGCGGGCGTGCACCTGCGCTTCCTCGACGGCGAGACCGTCCTGCACTCCGAACACCGCACCGCGGGCAATCTCATGCTCTTCGGTACGCCGTTCGCCCTGCAGGCCACCTCCGTCGAGGTCCGTGGTCGCCTACGCGCCGATGCGGCGGGGGAGTGGCGAATCGGCTACGCGGGCGTGGGCACACTGCGCCTCGAGCTCGACGGTGAGACGGTGCTCAGCGAGACCGTCTTCCCCGAAGGCGGCGATCCGGTCGAGATGTTGCTGAATCCGCCGCAGCGCTGGGTCACCCGGACCCTCGCCGAGGGCGACGAGGTCGATGTGCGGATCGAGCTGGTTCCCGCTCTCGACAAGGGCCTGCCCGCGATGGGCCTCACCTTCGGCATCGGCCGCCCGCGCCGCTCCGCCGACGAAGAGTTCGCCGCCGCGGTGGAATTGGCGCGGACCTCCGAGGTCGCCGTGGTCGTGGTCGGTACCACCGAGGCGATCGAATCCGAGGGCTACGACCGCACGGACCTGTCGCTGCCGGGCCGCCAGAACGACCTGGTGGCGGCGGTGGCCGCGGTGAACCCGCGAACGATCGTGGTGGTGAACGCCGGCGCGCCGGTCGAAATGCCGTGGCGCGACGACGTGGCGGCCGTGATCCTGGCCTGGTTCCCGGGCCAGGAATTCGGCGATGCGCTCGCCGATGTGCTCACCGGCGTGACCGAACCCGGTGGCCGGCTGCCCACCACCTGGCCCAAGGCGATGGCCGACGTGCCGGTTTTGGATACCGCGCCGGCCGCCGACAACACCCTGCCCTACCCCGAGGGCATCCACATCGGCTACCGCGCCTGGCTGAAATCCGGTGTGGCTCCGGCCTACCCGTTCGGTCACGGTCTCGGCTACACCAACTGGGAGCTCGTCGACCTGACCGTGCAGGGGCACACCGCCACCGTCACCGTCCGCAATATCGGTGCGCGTTCGGGCCGCCAGGTGGTGCAGGCCTACCTGTCCCGCGAGGACAGCACCGTCGACCGCCCGGTGCGCTGGCTCGCGGGCTTCGTCGCGGTGGAGGCCGAGGCGGGCGAAACCGTCACCGCCACCATCGAATTGCCGCAGCGCTCCTTCGAGCACTGGACCGACCAGGGGTGGACCGTCGAACCGGGCGCGTTCACCCTGCATGTCGGCACCTCGGTCGCCGCTGTCCCGCTCACCGCGGAAATCAGCTGATCCGGCGCTCGTCCCCGAGCCGGAAGCAGGCGACCGAGGTGTGGTTCGCCGTCGACGTGGAGCCACTCGATACCGAGGTCGCGTGGGTCACCGATGGGAGTGCCGACCAGGCTGGTTCCGATGCGCCGCGCCGTTCGAGCCGCTCCGTCCACGGGTCAGCACGTGACCACCGCCGAATGCGTCGGTATGGAATCGCGAGAGCACCTCATCGCGAGCGGGAACCGGATGCGGCGATCCGCGACGACTGCCGACCTCAGCTCGTGGTCCGGGCGGCGACCAGTGCGGTGCAGGCGGTGGCGACGAGGGCGACGGAGTGATCGGCGTCCTCGCTGAGCGATCGCAGGGTCGCCAGTGCGTGGGTCCCGGGCAACTCGACCAAGGCCTGGACGAGCCGGATCCGGATGGCGGCATCGTCGGCGTGCGCGGTCAGCGCGTGGGTCAGCGCACCCAGCACGCGATCGGCGGATCCCGGATCCTGGGCGAGCGCGCCGAGGACCTCACCCGCCTCGACATCATTGGCGCCCGCGATCACCATGGCCACCAGGATCGGTTCGGCCGCGCTCACCCCGCGGCTGCCGGCGGCCAGGGCGGCGGGGCCGCGGAC
>NZ_JBCGFB010000007.1:0-95754 GCF_038752175.1 Nocardia sp. No.11
GTCTCCCGGCTGGCCCGCGGCGCCGCCGCGGACGACCACCGCAGGCAGTGGCTGATCCTGGCGGGCCAGAGCGCCGGCGCGGCGGTCGCCGGAATGTTGCTGTTCAAGGGTTTCGAGACGATGTGGGAGACGCTGCCGTGGGTCGCGCTCGCCCTGGCCATGGTCGTCATCCTCGGACTGGTGGCCCTCGTGCGGATACTGCGCCGCACCGACGACATCTACAGCACTGTGATCGCCGTCGTCGTAGGCGTCTTCGTGACGCTCGGACCGCTAGCCTTTCTCCTCAGTACCAGCTGAAGCAGGGAGTGGGCTGTGGGGAACGCGCGGGCGGATATCGGAATCGGGCTCTCGACGGCGTCGGTGTATCCGGAGAACACCCAGGCGGCGTTCCGCTATGCGGCCGAATTGGGTTACGACGGTGTGGAATTGATGGTGTGGGCCGAACCGGCCAGCCAGGACATCGCGACCGTGCAGTCCTACGTCAAGCGCTACGGGGTGCCGGTGCTCGCGGTGCACGCGCCGTGTCTGCTGATCTCCCAACGGGTCTGGGGCGCCGACCCGGTGGCCAAACTGGAGCGCAGCGTGCGCACCGCGCAGGCGCTCGACGCCGACACCGTGGTGGTGCATCCGCCGTTTCGCTGGCAGCGCCGTTACGCCAAGGGTTTCGCCGACCAGGTCGGTGAGCTGGAGGCGAGCTACCCGGTCAAGGTCGCGGTGGAGAACATGTTCCCGATGCGGGCCGACACCCTGTTCCGCGAGGGCGCGGTGCGCAGGCTCGAACGCCGCTCCGGGCCCGGTCCCGCGGTGAGCGCGTTCAGTCCGTCCTTCGATCCGACCGACATCGGCTTCGAGCACTACACCCTCGATCTCTCGCACACCGCGACCGCGGGCGCCGACGCGCTCGAGCTGGCCCGGCGGATGGGCGAGGGCCTGGTGCACCTGCATCTGGCCGACGGCCGCGGCGCCGCCCACGACGAACACCTGGTCCCCGGCGACGGCACCCAGCCGTGCGCGCAGCTGTGCGAGCACCTGGTGCACACCGGCTTCACCGGGCACGCGGTCGCCGAGATCAACACCCAGACCGCGCGGACCACCGCCGAACGCTCGGCCCTGCTCGGCCGCACGCTCGACTTCGCGCGCAGGCACCTCACCGGTGCCACCCACGCCGACCTCACCTGAGCCATCGACTCGGTCACACCGCCGCAGTATGGTGCCTTGCATAGCATGCTTGTACGCTGTACGAACTACAGTGAACCGCGACCAGGAGTGACGATGACGCGAGAACTCGCGACCGACGCGCCGTTCAGTCAGGTCGTCGACCTGACCGAGCTCCCCACCACCGATGCCGAGACCGGGCGCTACGTCGGCATCATCGCGCCCGCCTGGACCATCGGTCCCAAGGTGCACGGCGGCACCATGGTCGCCGCCAGCGCGGCCGCGGCCACCCGTCGGCTCACCGAGTCCGACGCCTCGCTCGCGCGGATGGCGCCGATCGCGGCCAGCTCCGACTTCCTCGGCGCTCCTGAGCCCGGCGAGGTCGAGTACGCGGTCCACCTGCGCAAGAAGGGCCGCCAGATCTGCCTGGTCGACGCCGAGCTGATCCAGAACGGCCGCACCCTCGTGCGTACCGCCTTCACCTTCGGCCACCTCGACGTCGACGGCACCCGCTGGAGCGACACCGGCACCGACATGCCCGCCGAGCCCGACGCCACCGCGCTCGAGTACACCCCCGATTCGCCGATGGGCAAGATCGTGCACGTCGGCGAGGTGGCCCGGGTCTACCTGGACGCGACATGGGCCGACTTCGCCCGCGGCGAGACCGGCGCGCCCCGCGCCCGGCTGTGGATCCGCCCGCTCGACGGCGACGAGACCGACCCGCGCGTGCGCGCCGCCTTCGCCATGATGGCCGCCGACATGAGCCCGCCGGTGCCGATCAACCTCGGGCATTTCGGCTGGTCGCCGACCGTCCAGATGACCACCTACCTGCGCCGCGTCCCCGCCCCCGGCTGGCTGCGGGTCATCGCGACCGCCCGTGAGGTCGGTGAGCGCATGTTCGACGAGGACCAGCTGGTGATCGACTCCACCGGCGCCGTCGTCGCGCAGAGTCGCCAGCTGGCCTTGATCCCGGCGGCGCGCTGAGGGGTGGCGCACCACTAACCTTGACTGCATGACGAGAATTGCGGTGGTCGGTGGCGGTCGGATCGGTGAGGCGCTGGTCGCCGGATTGCTGGAGTCCGGCCGGGCGACCAAGGATCTGGTCGTCGTCGAGCCGGTCGCCGCGCGGGCCGCGCAGCTCGCCGAGCGCTTCAAGGTGCGGGTGAGCGGCTCGGTCGTCGAGGCGATCGTCGGGGCCGACATCGTCGTCGTCGCGGTCAAGCCCGGCGATGTCGACTCGGTGCTCACCGACCTGTCCAAGGCCGACCTCGACTCGGGCAGCGAGCAGGTGCTGGTCTCGCTGGCCGCCGGTGTCACCACCGCGCGGCTCGAGTCCAAGCTGCCCGCGGGCTTCCCGGTCGTCCGCGTCATGTCGAACACGCCGATGCTGGTCGGGCAGGGGATGAGCGTGCTCGCGCCGGGCCGCTACACCGACCCCGAGCAGCTCGAGCTCGTCGGCGAGATGCTCGAGGCCGTGGGTAAGGTGGTGACGGTGGCCGAATCGCAGATGGACGCGGTCACCGCGGTGTCGGGTTCCGGGCCGGCGTATTTCTTCCTCGTCGTCGAGGCGATGATCGACGCCGGCGTGAGCCTGGGGCTGACGCGCGATGTGGCCAGCCAGCTGGTCGTGCAGACCATGATCGGCTCGGCGGCGCTGCTGGACGAGACCGGGCAGAACGCGGTCGATCTACGGGCCGCGGTCACCTCACCCGCCGGCACGACGGCGGCGGCGCTGCGGGTGCTCGAACGTGGTGCGGTGCGGTCGACGTTCATCGAGGCGCTGCACGCCTCCAAGCAACGCTCGGCGGAACAGGGCGCGTCGAACGAATGACGATCGGGTACCCGGGATGAAAACCGATTTCTCACACCCGTCGCAGTAATCCCACTGGTCCCGCTAAGCTCGTAGAAGCACGTGCGTGTCTGTTCCGCCGGTGGGGAAGCCGGCGGCGCGGACGTGCCGGAGGTCAATGGTGCCATGATGTCTGCGAACAGAATGTCTGCAAGCAATTCACCGGCGTCGGGCGGCGGATCGGGTTCCCCGACTCCGCGGGTCGGCTCCACGCAGGGACAACCGGTGATCGGCGGTGGCACACAGTTTCTCACCGTCGCCGAAGTCGCCGATCTCATGCGGGTGTCGAAGATGACGGTGTATCGACTCGTCCATTCGGGTGAACTGCCCGCGGTGCGGGTCGGCCGCTCGTTCCGGGTGCACGCGAAGGCGGTGCACGACTACCTGGAGACGTCGTACTTCGACGCCGGCTGACCTAGGTCGGCCACAAGGGCGGTTTCGTCGCTGCTCGGGTGTCCCGGTAGCATGAACCCTCGGTTCGTGTCCGCCTGCCGGTGGCACCGCTTCGTGGTGTCCGGTGCGCCCCGGCGGCGCGGACACCAGACGACGCACGCGACACCGCGTGTGTATGCCGAGTAGAGAAACGCGAGGAAACCCTATGGGTTCTGTGATCAAGAAGCGCCGCAAGCGTATGTCGAAGAAGAAGCACCGCAAGCTGCTTCGCCGCACGCGTGTGCAGCGGCGCAAACTCGGCAAGTAAGCCTGCGTGCCTACGAGAGCCCGTCACCATCGCGGTGGCGGGCTCTCGTTTTGAAAAGATCAGGTTTGTGAATCTCGTCATGCGCTGACGAGTCGACCTCGTTAAAAGCTTGTTGATCGTGTCGGTGGGTGGCACGAATGCGGCTACTCTGGTACGCGGGAATACATGAGAAGCAGGGGGCTTTGAGTGGGGCCAGGTCCGAGTTCCGATACACGGGAACGACACGTACCGAAGGTAGTGCTGGTGACCGGAGCCAGCCGCTTCTTCGGTGGCAACGTCGCGTCCAGGCTCGCCGCGGAACCGGGTGTCGAACGCGTGATCGCGGTCGACACGATGACCCCCAGCCGGGAGCTCCGCCGTCGGATGGGCAGCGCCGAGTTCGTGCGCGCCGACATCAGGAATCCGCTGATCCGCAAGGTCGTCGAGGGCAACGACGTCGACACCGTCGTGCACGCGGCCGTGCTCACCCGTCCGCCCGCCGGTGGCGGTCGCGCGGTGATGAAGGATCTCAACGTGCTCGGCACGATGCAGTTGCTCGCCGTGTGTCAGAAGGCGCCGTCGGTGCGGCGCGTTGTCGTCCGGTCGTCCTCGGCGGTGTACGGCTGCAGCGCCAAGGATCCGGCGAAATTCACCGAGGAAATGGGCGCGCGTACCCCACCGGCCGGTTGGTTTGCGCGCGACATGATCGATATCGAGGCACTGGTGCGCGGAATGGCGCGACGCAGGCCCGATATTTCCGCCTCGATTCTGCGTTTCGCGCCGATCGTGGGTCCCCGGCTGGCCGATCGCGGCGTGCAATATCTGCGTTCGCCGATCACCCCGACCGTGCTCGGGCGCGAAGCCAGACTGCAATTACTGCACGAAGAAGACGCTGTCGCCGTCCTGGTGCACGCGGCATTTCGGGCACACGGCGGTACGGTGAATATCGCGGGCGACGGCGCGCTGGCCATGTCCCAGGCGATCCGCAGGGCAGGCCGTATTGTCGCGCCGGTGCCGTTCTTCGTTTTCCGCACTGTCGGGCGCACGCTGATGGGCCCGGTCATGCGCGGATTCAGCGGTGAACAACCCGACTACTTCTACTTCGGTTGCGGGTTGGATACCACCCGCATGCGGACCGAACTCGGTTTCACCCCACGCTGGACCACTGTCCAGGCATTCGACGACTTCATCGCGGGCGCAGCGTTGCGGCCCGTCTTCGATCCGGCTTGGATCGACGCCGCGGAAACCAAACTGCTCGGCCTCATCGGGGCCGATTCGGGAGCGCACACATGAACGAGGGAGCGAAAGTCATTCGTCTCGACGTGAATGTCGAGACCCGACAACGACCGCAGGCGCGTCGCTGGCCGGACCAGCCGACGCAGGCCACTCCGGTCACCTCGCTGAGTGAACGCAGGCCGGGCATGCCGACCCGGCCGCCCAAGACCCTGTCCGACATCGTCCGCGACACCGTCGCGGGCCAGATCGAGAACGCCGCGGAGTTCGCCCGGCGCAGGCTCACCGGCGACTACTCGGTCGACGAGTTCGGCTACGACGAGCACCTGCTCGAGTCGGTCATCCTGCCCGCGCTGCGGCCGCTGTCGGACTACTGGTTCCGGGTCGAGGTCGCCGGCATCGAGAACATCCCGGCCACCGGCGGGGCGCTGATCGTCGCCAACCACGCGGGCACCGTTCCACTCGACGGGCTGATGCTGCAGCTGGCCATCCACGACAAGCATCCGAGCCACCGGGCGCTGCGGCTGCTGGCCGCCGACCTGATCTTCGAGCTGCCCCTGCTCGGCGCGCTGGCCCGCAAGGCGGGCCATACCCTGGCCTGCCACCCCGACGCCGAGCGCCTGCTGCGCTCCGGCCAGATCGCGGGCGTGTTCCCCGAGGGCTTCAAGGGCGTCGGCAAGAACTACGCCGACCGCTACAAGCTGCAGCGCTTCGGGCGCGGCGGGTTCGTCTCGGCCGCTGTGCGCACCGGCGTGCCGATCATCCCGTGCTCGATCGTCGGCTCGGAGGAGATCTACCCGAAGCTGGCCGACATCAAGCCCCTGGCTCGTCTGCTCGGCCTGCCGTACTTCCCGGTGACCCCGCTGTTCCCGCACCTGGGCCCGCTGGGCGCGATCCCGCTGCCCTCGAAGTGGTACATCGAATTCGGCGAGCCGATCGCCACCACGGCCTACGAGCCGGAAGAGGCCGAGGACCCGATGACGATGTTCGAGGTCACCGACCAGGTTCGCGAGACCATCCAGCAGACCCTCTACAAACTGCTGGCCAAGCGCCGCAACCCCGTTCTGGGGTAGCGGCGCCGCGGTGGCTCAGTGCTCGCGGTGTCGGGCGACCGCCGCCGCGACCGCACCGCCCGCCGCGCCCAGCGCGAGCGCGGTGGGCACGCCGATCTTGGCGGCCTTGCGGCCGGTGCGGAAGTCGCGGATTTCCCAGCCCCGGTTCTTGGCGACCTCACGCAGGTCGGAATCGGGGTTGATCGCCACCGCGGTGCCGACGAGCGAGAGCATCGGCACGTCATTGTGGCTGTCGGAGTAGGCCGTGCAGCGCTTGAGGTTGAGGCCCTCGCGGATGGCCAGCGTGCGCACCGCGTGCGCCTTGCCGAGGCCGTGCAGGATGTCGCCGACGAGGCGGCCGGTGAACTTGCCGTCGACGCTCTCGGCCACCGTGCCCAGCGCGCCGGTGAGCCCGAGCCGCTTGGCGATGACATTGGCCAGCTCCACGGGCGTCGCGGTGACCAGCCACACCTGCTGGCCCGCGTCCAGGTGCATCTGGGCGAGCGCGCGGGTACCGGGCCAGATCTTGTCGGCGATGATCTCGTCGTAGATCTCCTCGCCGAGCGCGGCCAGTTCCGCGGTCGGACGGCCCGCGATGAAGCTGAGCGCCTTCTCCCGGCCCGAGGCCATGTCGGAGGAGTTCTCCTTGCCGGTGACCCGGAACTTCACCTGCTTCCAGGCGACGTCGACCAGGTCGGAGGTCTTGAAGTACTTGCGGGCGGCCAGCCCGCGGGCGAAGTGCACGATCGAGGCACCCTGGACCAGGGTGTTGTCGACGTCGAAGAACGCCGCCGCCGTCAGATCGCGGGGTACTTCGGGGCCCGTCGGCTCGCCCTGTTCGGCGAGTTCGGACTCGTGCAGGGTGAGCGCGGCGTCGGCACTGGCCTCACCGGCCAGATTGGCGCGCAGCTCCTCCTCGCTCGGCCCGAACGGGCTGCGAGGCAGCCGTGCGAACTGTTCCTGCAGTTCCTGGCCGAGGCGGCTGGGCTGCCACCGCGCAGGGAACTCCCCGAATCGCCCTGCGACGAATCCGGCCCTAGCCACCTTCGAACGTTCCGGCACCAGTACCCTCCGCTAGTCGCGCGAACCATGTCCACAGTAACCGGATTCACCGACAAGCCGCGGCGGGCTCGGGGATTAAATAGGGCTCATGACTAATCCCACACCCACCGTGACCCTGTTGACCCGCGCCGGCTGCTACCTGTGCACCACGGCACTGGCGCAATTGGAGACCATCTGTGGTGATTTCGGTCTCCCGGTGCACACCGTCGACGTCGACGAGGCGGCGGCCAGTGACCCCGGGCTCCGCGCAGAATACGGCGATCGGCTGCCCGTGGTCCTGTTGGACGGCCGTGAACACAGCTATTTCGACGTCGACGAGCCGCGTTTGCGGGCCGACCTGAGCCGTTTCGCTGGTCGCGGCGGAAAATGAGGCCAATTTCACCGACTTTGTGAACGCCTGCACAAGCGGTTACGGTGGTGGCACGCAATCCGCACCGCCGCGCTCAGCAGCGGCGGTGACCGGGTTTGCACAGCCCCCCATGGCACCGGTCGCGCTCTCGCGACGCAGTGACCCACACCGGTGAACGAACGACAGGAACCGGACCGTGATCAGGCCCGGCACGAGGAGCCGACGACGTGACAGAGCAGCATGAGACGCCCGGTGGCGTCTCCGGCAAGGCTCTTCAGAGGGATATCCCCCAGGCCACGGTGACTCGTCTTGCTACCTATCTCCGGGTTCTCGCCGGGTTGGCCGACGAGGGTGTAGCCATCGTATCGAGTGAGGAACTGGCTGTCGCGGCGGGTGTCAATTCGGCCAAGCTGCGCAAGGATCTTTCCTTCCTCGGACCCAACGGTGTGCGGGGTGTCGGCTATGACGTAGCCAAGTTGCGCACCAGGATCGAAGATGTGCTCGGTCTGTCGCAGGGACATCGGGTGGTGCTGATCGGTGCGGGCAATCTGGGCCGCGCCCTGGTCGGCTACGGCGGTTTCGGGGTACGTGGCTTCACCGTGGTCGGGATCTTCGACAACGACTCCGCGGTGATCGGCCAGTCGTACGCCGGTTTGGTCGTGCGCGATGTCGACCGGTTGACCGAGCAGATCCCGGCGCTCGCGCCGACCATCGCGGTGCTCGCCGTGCCGGACGAGGCCGCCCAGGACGTGTGTGACCGGCTCGTCGCCGCCGGGCTCCCGTCCATCCTGAGCTTCGCCCCGTGTGAACTGTGCGCACCCGCCCACGTGGAGGTCCGCCGCGTCGACCTGGCGATGGAGCTGCAGATGCTCTCCTTCGACGCCGCTCGCAACGACGCGCCCGCCCTGCCCGAGGTGGCGCAGGCCGGATCCGGCCGGATCGCGCGCCGGGTTCCCGCGCAGAACCATCCCGCCCTCACGCACCCCGCGCCGGTCGAACCGGCGCGCGGCAGGCCTACGCGCCGCACCGCGCCGCGCTCAGCCACTCCACACACAGCCACCCCGCATTCGGCAACGGAGCCAAGCACCAAGGGATCGGTGATCACGCCATGAGCGAGCGCCAGCGAGCGAATCAGCAGGCCAGTGCGCGGACGCGCAGGACGGCGCCGAGCGCGAGCGAGGTGCTGTCATGAGTGTCCTGCTCGTCGGAATTTCTCACCGGAGTGCGCCGGTCTCGGTGCTCGAGAAGGTCGCGATCAGTGAGGCCGACCGCCCGAAGCTGGTCGACCGGCTGCTCGCCTCCAGCCACGTGTCCGAGGCGATGATCGTCTCCACCTGCAACCGCGTCGAGATCTACGCCGTGGTCGACGCCTTCCACGGCGGGCTCGGCGAGGTCAGCGAACTGCTCACCAAGCATTCCGGGCTGCCGCTCGGCGACCTCACCAGGCACGCCTACGTGCGCTACAGCGAAGCCGCCGCCGAGCACCTGTTCGCGGTCGCCAGCGGCCTGGATTCGATGGTCGTCGGTGAGCAGCAGGTGCTCAGCCAGATCCGCAGCGCCTACGCCAGTGCCGACGGGCAGCAGGCGGTCGGGCGCACCCTGCACGAGCTGGCCCAGCACGGGCTGCGGGTCGGCAAGCGGGTGCACTCGGAGACCGGGATCGACCGGGCGGGCGCGTCGGTGGTGTCGGTGGCGCTGGACCGGGCGCGCGGCGTCGTCGGCGATCTCGCGGGCCGTACCGCGGTGGTGGTCGGCGCCGGTGCGATGGGCGGGCTGGCCGTCGCGCATCTGTCGCGGGCCGGGATCGGCCGGATCGTGGTCGTCAACCGTACGCTCGACCGTGCCCAGCGCCTCGCCGAGACCGGACGCAGCATGCACGGGGTCGACGCCGAGGCCATGGAGATGTCGCGGCTGACCGAGGCGATGGCAGGCGCCGATGTCGTCATCACCTGTACCGGCGCGGTCGGTGCGGTCGTCACCCTGGCCGACACCCACCGCGCGCTCGCGGGCCGGGCCACCACCGAAGCCGCCGAGCGGCCGCTGGTCTTCTGCGACCTCGGCCTGCCGCGCGACGTGGAGCACGCCGTGGCCGGGCTGCCCGGCGTCGCCGTCATCGACATCGAATCGCTGCAGCGCGATCCGGCCGCGGGCGCCGCGGCCGACGACACCGCCGCCGCGCGTCAGATCGTCGCCGACGAACTCGCCAAATACCTTGCCGGGCAACGCATGGCGGAGGTCACCCCCACGGTGGCCGCGCTGCGGCAGCGGGCCGCCGAAGTGGTGGAAGCCGAACTGCTGCGGCTGGATTCGCGGCTGCCCGACCTGGCCGATCCGGCCCGCGACGAGGTGGCGCGCACCGTGCGCCGCGTCGTCGACAAGCTGTTGCACGCGCCGACGGTGCGCGTCAAGCAGCTGGCTTCCACGCCGGGCGGCGACAGCTACGCCGAGGCGCTGCGTGAGCTGTTCGAGCTGAAACCCGGTGCGGTGCAAGCGGTTGCCGCTCCCATGGAGGTCGCCGCGGCGGAGTCCGCGCTGGCTGATGACTTCACCGCAGGACACCTCGGCGACGGGCAGTCCCGCATGACCGAGTCGAGGCCCGGAGGAGGCAGCCCGCGTAACCACGCAGGGCCTCTCGGGCATGCGCAGGAGGACACCGCATCATGACCACGACAGTGCAGGAAGAGGACACCGTGACCGCAGGCAGCATTCGTGCGCCGTGGCGGATCGGCACGCGCGGCAGCCTGCTCGCCCTGACACAGGCGGGCACCATCCGCGATGCGCTGATCGCCGCGGGTCAGCCCGCCGAGCTGGTCGTCATCAAGACCCCCGGCGACCTGTCGTCGGATCCGGTGCAGAAGATCGGCGTCGGCGTGTTCACCTCGGCGCTGCGCGACGAGCTCGCCGCCGGCGGCATCGACATCGCGGTGCACTCCTACAAGGATCTGCCCACCGCGCAGGACCCGCGCTTCACCATCGCCGCGATCCCGCCCCGCGAGGACCCGCGTGACGCGCTGGTGGCCCGCGACGGCCTGGTTCTCGGCGAGTTGCCCGCGGGCGCCAAGGTCGGCACCTCCGCGCCGCGCCGCGCCGCCCAGCTGCGCGCGCTCGGCCTCGGTCTCGACATCGTCCCCCTGCGCGGCAACATCGACTCCCGGCTGCGCAAGGTGAGCGAGGGCGAGCTCGACGCGATCGTCATCGCCCGCGCCGGCCTGTCCCGGATCGAGCGGACCGACGCGATCACCGAGTCGCTCGAGCCGGTGCAGATGCTGCCCGCGCCGTCGCAGGGTGCCCTCGCGGTCGAGTGCCGCAGTGACGACCAGGAACTCATCGAGATCCTCACCGGCCTCGACGACGCGTCGACCAGGGCCGCCGTCCTGGCCGAGCGTTCGTTGCTCGGTGAGCTCGAGGCGGGCTGTACCGCCCCGATCGGCGCGATCGCCGAGGTCGTCGAGTCGATCGACGAGGACGGCCGCATCTTCGAGGAGCTGTCGCTGCGGGCCTGTGCCGCCGCGATCGACGGCTCCGATGTGCTGCGAGCCTCGATCGTCGGGGCGCCCGCCGACGCCGAGGAGCTCGGCCGCACGCTCGCGCGCGAACTGCTGGATCTGGGCGCTCGCGCACTGCTGAGCGTCGCGGACGAGCCGGAACCGGAGGTCGGTTCCCCCACACAGGCGGTGAACACTCCCGCCCCAGACTTCACCAATTCCAGCCCGATGGAGAACAACCGATGAGCAGCCGAGGCACCAAGAAGCAACCAGGGCGGATCCTTTTCGTCGGATCCGGCCCCGGCGACCCGGCCCTGCTGACCGTGCGCGCCCGTGAGGTGCTCGAGCGGGCGACACTGGCGTTCACCGACCCCGACGTCGACAAGGGCGTGCTCGCCCTGATCGGCCTCGGCGTGGAGGCGGCCGAGGACGGTGAGCGTCCGGTCGACGTGCGGCCCGCGCTCGGCGAGCCCGCCGAGGTGGCCAAGACGCTGATCGCCGAGGCCCGCAACGGCCACGATGTGGTGCGCGTCGTCGCCGGTGATCCGCTGACCACCGATTCGGTGATCAACGAGGTCAACGCTGTCACCCGCTCGCACATGGTGTTCGAGGTGCTGCCGGGTCTGCCCAACGGCTCCGCGGTGCCCAGCTACGCCGGCATCGCCCTCGGTTCCGGGCACACCGAGGCCGATGTGCGCGGCGAGGTCGATTGGGCGGCGCTGGCCGCCGCGCCCGGTCCGCTGGTGCTCAGCGCCACCTCCGGCCACCTGGCCGAGACCGCGAGCGCGCTGGTCGAGCACGGGCTGGCCCCGCAGACCCCGGTCGCGGTGACCGTGCGCGGCACCACCCGGCAGCAGCGCACGATCGAGGCCACGCTGGCCACGCTGAACAACGCCGCCTCCGAGCTGGTCGGACCGCTGGTCGTGACGGTCGGCAAGGAAGTCGACAAGCGTTCGAAGATGTCGTGGTGGGAGTCGCGTGCCCTCTACGGCTGGACCGTGCTGGTGCCGCGCACCAAGGACCAGGCCGGCGAGATGAGCGAGCGGCTGGTGACCCATGGCGCCATCCCGATGGAGGTGCCGACCATCGCGGTCGAGCCGCCGCGCAGCCCCGCGCAGATGGAGCGCGCGGTGAAGGGCCTGGTCGACGGCCGCTACCAGTGGGTGGTGTTCACCTCCACCAACGCGGTGCGCGCGGTGTGGGAGAAGTTCGCCGAGTTCGGCCTGGACGCGCGGGCGTTCTCCGGTGTGAAGATCGCCTGCGTCGGCGAGGCTACCGCGGAGAAGGTGCGCTCCTTCGGCATCAACCCCGAGCTGGTGCCCAGCGGTGAGCAGTCCTCCGAGGGCCTGCTCGCCGACTTCCCGCCCTACGACGACGTGTTCGACCCGGTCAACCGGGTGCTGCTGCCCCGCGCCGACATCGCCACCGAGACCCTCGCCGAGGGCCTGCGGGAGCGCGGCTGGGAGATCGACGACGTCACCGCCTACCGCACCGTGCGCGCCTCGCCGCCGCCGGCGGAGACCCGCGAGATGATCAAGACCGGCGGCTTCGACGCGGTTCTGTTCACCTCGTCCTCCACGGTCCGCAACCTGGTCGGCATCGCGGGCAAGCCGCACGCGCGCACCATCGTCGCCTGCATCGGCCCGAAGACGGCCGAGACCGCGATCGAGTTCGGCCTGCGGGTGGACGTGCAGCCCGAGACCGCGCAGGTGGGTCCGCTGGTGGAGGCGCTGGCCGAGCACGCCTCGCGCCTGCGCGCGGAGGGCTTGCTGCCGCCGCCGCGGAAGAAGAGCCGCCGCAGCAGCAGCCGCTAGCCTGCCGAGACCGCTCGAAGGCCCGCCCACCGTGGCGGGCCTTCGGCGTATCGGAATCATCGGCTGTAGCGCAGCAGGGTGCGCACCAGCCGACAGGTGGCATCCGACGGCGGGCGCAGCTCGATCTGCTCGGCGGTGCGCCGGATCGTGTCGTTGGTCGCCTGATTCGGCAGGTACACACCGGAATCCAGCAGCGCGATCGTCAGCCGCATGGCCTTGAGCCTGCGGTTGTGCGCCACGTACCAGCGGCGCGGCCTGCCCGCGGGCAGGCGCTTCTTCTCCAGCGGTACGTACGGCGCGGTGATGAACGTGGACTTCGGTGCTGCGGCAATGGCGTTCATGGCGTCCTCCCGTCGCGAATGGGTCCCGCCCCCGATCGTCGGGAACCCTCGAACACGCTTTCGATTGTAGCGAGAGGGTCCGACAAGTTTCGTCGATCTCTCGCGGAAGCCATTGAGCTCCAGTGCGATTCGATGTTATCCACACGTTCGTGGCGGCCTGTCGCCGGGCGGCTGTCGGACCCGTGTGGTCTAGTGGGCTCCGATGTCACGGGAGGAGACGCGATGACGGTGGACGGGATCGGCGAACGTCTCGGCGTGCATGTCGAGCAGGGTGAACTGCTCGGCCTCGCCTGGCTGGTCGCGGTCGGTGACGCGGTGTCGACCGGGACGGCGGGGCACGTCGACGAGTCGCGCGCGGCGCCGGTGCGCGCCGACACGATCTTCCGCATCTCCTCGATGACCAAACCGCTCACCGCGGTCGCGGCCTCGATCCTGATCGACGACGGCCTGCTCGACCCGGCCGAGCCCGTCGATCGACTGCTGCCCGAACTCGCCGACCGCCGCGTGCTGGCGCATCCCGCCGCCGAGATCACCGACACCGTCGCGGCCCGGCGCCCGATCACCGTCGACGACCTGCTCACCTTCCGGCTGGGCTGGGGCATGGACTTCGCCGACTTCTCGCCCAAGCCGTTCGACGTGGCCTGGAGTGAGCTCGGCCTCGGCTGGGGCCCGCCGACTCCCGCGCGGTTGCCGGGGCCGGACACCTGGCTCGCCCGGCTCGGCACGCTGCCGCTGCAGTATCAGCCGGGGGAGCGCTGGCTCTATCACGTCGGCGCGCCGATCCTCGGTTTCCTGGTCGGCAGGGCCGCCGGTAGGCCGTTCTCGGAGTTCCTGGCCGAGCGGGTCCTGCGTCCGCTCGGCATGGTGGACACGGGCTTCTCCGTCCCCGCCGACAAGCTCGACCGCTTCGGCCCGCACTACGCCGACCGCGACGGCGCGCGCGTGGTCTTCGATCCGGTCGACGGTCAGTGGAGCACGCCGCCCGTGTTCGAGGGGGGTGGCGACGGACTCGTCTCCACCCTCGCCGACTATCACCGGTTCGCCCGCATGTTGCGCGACGGCGGCGTCCTCGACGGCACCCGGATCCTGTCCGAGGCGGCGGTGGCGACGATGACGCGCGACCACTTGACCGCCGCGCAGCTCGCGCGCGGCGGTCCGAACCCGGACGGCAGCGCGGGCTGGGGCTACGGCGTCGGTGTGCAGCTCAGCGACCTGTCCGACGGCCCGCGCGCGGGCTCCTACGGATGGTCCGGCGGCCTCGGCTCCACCTGGTCCACCGACGGCGCGGTGACCGGAATCCTGCTCACCAACCAGACGTGGAACTCGGCCGGACCGCTCCCGGTGTTTGCCACGTTCGAGTCGATCTTGGGCGAGGTGGCCCGCGCAGGCGACGCCGCGTAGGCGCCGTCGCGGGCCTGCTCGCCCAGGCGTATTCTGCGGTCTATGACCGCTTTCGACCGCCCGCGGCGGTTGCGCAGGACACCCGCATTGCGTCGGCTCGTCGCCGAGACCACGCTCGAGCCGCGTCAGCTGGTGCTGCCGATGTTCGTCGCCGACGGCATCGACGAACCGCGCGAGATCAGTTCGATGCCCGGCGTGTATCAGCACTCGCTGGACTCGCTGCGCAAGGCGTCGGTCGAAGCGGTGACCGCGGGGGTCGGTGGCCTGATGCTGTTCGGCGTGCCGCTGCCCGAGGACAAGGACGCCACCGGCAGTCAGGCCAGCGATCCGAACGGCATCCTCAACCGCGGTCTGCGCGCACTGGCCGAGGAGGTCGGCGACGCGACCGTCGTCATGGCCGACACCTGTCTGGACGAGTTCACCGATCACGGCCACTGTGGCGTCATCGGTTCCGACGGCGCGGTCGACAACGACGCCACCCTGCACCGCTACGTCGAGATGGCGCTCGCGCAGGCCGAGGCGGGCGCCGATCTGCTCGGCACCAGCGGGATGATGGACGGCCAGGTGGGCGCGATCCGGCGCGGTCTGGACGCGGTCGGGCGCACCGACACCGCCATCCTGGCCTACGCGGCGAAGTACGCCTCCGCCTTCTACGGCCCGTTCCGCGAGGCCGTCGGCTCGTCGCTGGAAGGCGATCGCCGCACCTACCAGCAGGACCCGGCCAACCGCCGCGAGTCGCTGCGCGAACTCGAGCTCGACCTCGCCGAGGGCGCCGACATCGTGATGGTGAAGCCGGCGATGTCCTACCTCGACATCCTGCGCGATGTGGCCGACCGCTCCACCGTCCCGGTCGCCGCGTACCAGATCTCGGGCGAGTACGCGATGATCACCGCCGCCGCCGAGCGCGGCTGGATCGACCGCAGGGCCTCGGTCCTGGAGTCGTTGATCGGTATCCGGCGGGCGGGCGCCGACATCGTGCTCACCTATTGGGCGACCGAGGCTGCACACTGGCTGTCGTGATCGTTCCACCGCACAAACCCGAGTCCCTCCCGATGCCCGAGGATGTCGGCACCGCACGCCAGCTGTGGTGGGCCGTGTCCGGGCTCGGGGTCGTCTACACCGGCGCTGGAATCGTCACCATGACCGGGCAGCGCGACGAGCTGAGCAAGCAGTTCCTCGACGAGATGCACAAGAGCGACCCGAATTTCCCCGCGTCCACGGTCGATGTGATGGTGCTGGCCGCCTTCGTACTGACCGCGGTCGTCGGGCTGGTGCTCGCCGGGGTGACCGTACTGATCGCGCAGCAGCTCGGCCGCGGCAAGTCCTGGGCGCGCACGGTACTCACCGTCATCGCGGTCTGGCTGGGGATGGGTGCGATCGCCACCATGTTCGCCTTCTCCGGGGACACCTCGGTGGCCACGATGGTCGCCGGCGGCACCGCGATCGTGCAGGGCGTGCTGGCGGTCGGCGCGGCGTACCTGAGTTACCGTCCGGAATCGACCAGGTACTTCCAGCTGAACCGCCGGTGAACGCCAGGTTGAACCCCGACGTCTTTGGTCACTGACACGCCACAGTGTATGGTGAGCATGATCACAGGGATTTGGGGTAATCCCAGTGATGTGACCGGTAGAAGTCCGGGGGATTCGGAGGCAATGATGCGCGTGGTGATCGAGCAGCAGCACCGCCTGCGACGCGACCTGTTGGTCATCGGCTTGATGGTCCTGCTGGCCGTCGTCACCATCGCACTGATTCTGTTGCCGAGTCTGGTCGGCTGATCCACCGGCGCCCTCGGCGCCGCGGTCCTCCCATGGTGTTGTTCTCCGAGCCCGGCGCGCGCTGGCGCGCGATCGCCTACGGCCCGCTGTTGTGCGCGGTGATCCTGCTGGTGGAGTGGCTCGCGGGCAGCACGCTGCACGGGTTCGCCCTCGGTTTCTGCGCCGTCGCCATCGGTGGTTTCACGGTGCTCCAGGTGATCGCCGGCCGCACCCACGCCCGTGTCGAACTGACCGGCACCGCCCTGCACCAGGGCGTCGAGTCCGTGCCGCTGACCGAGATCGCCGCCGTGCTGCCCACCGATGACGACGACGCCGCCGAAGGCCGGGCGCTCGGCGCGCTCAGCGGCGTGCCCCGGCGCCGTCGCGGCATCGGGTTGCGCCTGGTGGACGGCCGGATCGTGCAGGCGTGGGCGATCGACCACGCCGGGCTGCGCGCCGCGCTGGGCTCGGCCCTGGCAGGATCGCAATGATGAAACGCTGGATCGCCACGGCGCTGTTCGAGCTCGGCCTCGCCGTGATCTGCCTGGCCGGAGCGGTCTACAGCTGGCGCTACGCACGACGGGTGACCGGCTTCGTCACCTCCGACGAGCATCCGGGGTTCGAGGCCGTCCGCTATGTGCCGCCGCTGCTGCTGCTCGCCAGCGCGCTGGTCATCGTCGCGGGGCTGCTGGTGATCGACGCCGTCGCCCGGATCGCGACCCGATCTGTAGCACTGCGGTCCGTCGAACCGATGTCTTGAGTGAAGCCGAATCCCGATGCGCGCGTTGGGGTTCGGGACATATCTCGACCGCTCGCCTCGGCGGGCAACATGGAGGACCACCGATGACCAAGCTCACCGCGGGATTCTGTACGGCCGCCGCGGCCGTGGCGGCGATCGCCCTGGCAGCGGCACCCGCCCAGGCCGCAGGCCTGCCCCTGACCCCCATGGTCGCCGAGCCGGCCGCCGGTGGCTTCGCCCCGGAGACCGGCTCGAGCGGCATCTACAACGGCATCATGTGCCAGCTGCACACGATCTCGGCCGACGTCCCCTGCATGTACACCTAACCGGCCCACTGCTGGTAGACGTCGACGACGCGGCCTCCGCGCGTGCCCGGCGCGTTCAGGAACACGGTGACGGTGCCGTCGGGATGACTCGCCGCCTCCGTCACCACCTGGCGCAGGGTGGCGCGGATGCCGCCGTCGGCGTCGCGGTAGAGCGTGGTGTCCCCGTGCAGGCCCGCGCCGATCCGGTTGGCCGGGACGAACATCGCGGTGAGCGCCGGGACCGGACCCGCGCCGAGCGCGACGGTCTCCTCGTGGTCGAGCTGGGCGCCGATCCGATCCGGGTGGACCTGCGGTGCGAAGGCGGTGGCCGTGCCCGCGCCGAGGACCACTCCGGCCGCGACGAACCCCGTACACAGGGCAGCCCGCGGGAAACACAGTGCAGTGCTGGTGACGCCGAAACGCATGAAACACCCTTCCGCTGATAGCTGATGTCTACCGCTCGGTGCTCGAGCAGCCCGCAGCGTAGCCGCAGGCCAGCGCACCCGGATCCAAATGATCTCCGCGCAGGGGCGGCGTGTCGGGCGTGTCGCCGGTGGGTCGCTGCGGTCTGGGTCACTGTGCTCCACCCTGTCGTCCGGCGCGCCGAGGCGAGCTGAGAGACTGGAATCCGTGAGTTCTTCTCCGCGCGCGGCCGAGGCCAGTCCGTCGCAGGTACCGATGTCCGCTCAGCTCTTCGAGCGGGCCGCTTCGGTGATCCCGGGTGGGGTCAATTCCCCGGTCCGTGCGTTCAATTCGGTCGGCGGAACTCCGCGGTTCATCGCCTCGGCGAACGGCTACACCCTCGTCGACGCCGACGGCAACGAATACGTCGATCTGGTCTGCTCCTGGGGTCCGATGATCCTGGGCCACGCGCACCCCGCCGTCGTCGAAGCGGTGCAGCGGGCCGCCACCGGCGGACTGTCGTTCGGCGCGCCCACCGAGGCCGAGATCGAACTGGCCGAGGCCATCGCCGCGCGGGTCGAGCCGGTCGAGCGGGTCCGGTTGGTCAACTCCGGCACCGAGGCCACCATGAGCGCGGTGCGGCTGGCCCGCGGCTTCACCGGCCGGTCCAAGATCATCAAGTTCGCCGGCTGCTACCACGGCCACGTCGACGCGCTGCTGGCCGACGCGGGCTCCGGCGTCGCCACGCTCGGGCTGCCGACCTCACCCGGCGTCACCGGCGCCCAGGCCGCCGACACCATCGTGCTGCCCTATAACGACCTGACCGCCGTCGCTGCCGCGTTCGAGGCCAACCCGGGCCGGATCGCGTGCGTCATCACCGAGGCCGCCGCGGGCAACATGGGCGCGGTCGCGCCGCTGCCCGGCTTCAACGAGGGCCTGCGCACCCTGGCGCACGACAACGGCGCGCTGCTGATCATGGACGAGGTCATGACCGGCTTCCGGGTCAGTGCCGCGGGCTGGTACGGCCGCGAGGGCGTCGCCGGTGACCTCTACACCTTCGGCAAGGTGATGAGCGGCGGCCTGCCCGCCGCCGCGTTCGGCGGTCGCGCCGAGATCATGAACAACCTCGCTCCGCTCGGCCCGGTCTATCAGGCGGGCACGCTCTCCGGTAACCCCGTCGCCGTCGCGGCCGGCCTGGCGACGCTGCGCGCCGCCGACGCCGAGGTGTACGCGGCCCTGGATCGCAACGCCGATCGGCTCGGCGGTCTGTTCGCGAAAGCCCTGACCGAGGCCGGGGTCGAGCATCAAGTGCAGTTCGCAGGCAATATGGTGAGCGTGTTCTTCGCCGACCGCCCGGTGACCGACTACGCCGCCGCCAAGGCGAGCCAGACCTGGCGTTACCCAGCCTTCTTCCACGCTCTGCTCGACGCGGGCGTGTACGCGCCGCCGAGCGCGTTCGAGGCATGGTTCGTCTCCGCGGCGCTCGACGAGGACGCGTTCGACCGTATCGCCGCCGCTCTGCCCGCCGCCGCCCTCGCGGCCGCGGCCGCAACCCCCGAAGGATCCCCAGCGTGAGCTCCGACCAGCCCGACGCAGAATTCACCACTCCGGTCGACGGTGACGAGGCGCCGCATCCCGCGCCCGCCGCCGCGCCGCCCGGCCTCGACGACGACCCCGCGACGGTGGAAACCATCGTCCACGTGCTGCGCCACGGCGAGGTGCACAATCCGAACGGCATCCTCTACGGTCGCCTGCCCGGCTTCAGCCTCTCGGTGACCGGCCGATCGCAGGCCGGGGCCGTCGCGCGCTCGCTGGCCGACCACGACGTCTCCCTGGTGATCGCCTCCCCGCTGCAACGCGCCCAGGAGACGGCGGCCCCGATCGCGGCCGCCCACGACGTCATCGTGCGCACCGACGAGAACCTGATCGAGGCGGGCAACACCTTCGAGGGCCTGCGGGTGTCCGTCGGCGACGGCGCGCTGCGCAAGCCCCGGCACTGGTGGAAGCTGCGCGACCCGTTCACCCCGTCCTGGGGCGAGCCGTATCTGCAGATCGCGCATCGCATGCTGGCCGCGGTCAACAAGGCCCGCGTCGAGGGCGCCGGTCACGAGGTGGTGCTGGTCTCGCATCAGCTGCCCGTGTGGACGCTGCGCCGGTTCCTGCAGGGCCAGCGTCTGTGGCACGACCCGCGCAACCGGCAGTGCTCGCTCGCCTCGCTGACCTCGCTGGTCTACCACGGGGATACCCTGGTGGACATCGTGTACTCCGAACCAGCGGGCGCCTCCGACCCTTCGGTTCACGGCGCATGACACGCTCCACCGCGTCGGTCCCCGCCCGCAGCCACCGGCTGCGGGCGATCACTGCCGTCCTGTCCGCGCTGTTCGTGATCGTCGCGGCCGCCGGCTGTTCGACAGGTACCGATGCGGTGGCCACCGGGGGCGGCACCTTCGAATTCGTCTCGCCCGGTGGTAGAACCGATATCTACTACGATCCGCCCGCGACGCGCGGAACGATCGGCAAGCTCTCGGGGCCCGATCTGATGAACGAGGGAAAGACCGTCTCGGTCGACGATTTCCCGAACCAGATCGTGGTCGTGAATCTGTGGGGACAGTGGTGTGGCCCGTGCCGCGCCGAGTCGCCCGCGCTCGAAAAGGTCTTCGCGGCGACCAAGGACAAGGGCGTCGCGTTCCTGGGCATCAATGTCCGCGATCACCAGCGGGACAAAGCCCAGGACTTCGTAGTGGACAACAAGATCGAATACCCGTCCATCTACGACCCGTCGATGCGAACCTTGCTCGCGCTCGGCGGAAACTTTCCCACCAGTGTCATTCCGACCACGTTGATCCTGGATCGTCAGCACCGGGTCGCCGCGGTCTTCCTTCGCTCGCTATTGGCAGAAGATCTGCAGCCCGTGGTCGAGCGCATCGCCGCCGAGGAGAAGCAGTGAGCCGTCGTCGTCCCGGAAATCTGACCGCGTGTCGCCCCCGTCAGGGCGCGCGCCGCATGGGAGCGGGGTGGACCGTCGACGATCGTTGGGCGGGCATCGCGACCGTCCCGCGCAGCGTCGCCGGCGCGGGCCTGTTCGATTTCGGCCCGGTCGAACCGGCCGAGACCGAGCGCACCCTGTCGTTGCCCCGCGACGAGCAGCGTGACGAGGACACCAGCGAGTGATGGTGCTCGCCGCAGTCGGGGATTCCTTCCAGCAGACGGCGGCATCGGGTCCGTTGCTGTTGGCGTTGGGTGCCTGCCTGCTCGCGGGCCTGGTGTCGTTCGCTTCACCGTGTGTCGTGCCGTTGGTGCCGGGGTACCTGTCCTATCTGGCCGGGCTGGTCGGCGCCGAGGCGCCACCGGCCAGTGCCGCGCAGGTGGGCACGCTCACCGCGCAGCGCCGTAGCGCCAAGCTGCGGGTGGCCGGTGCCGCCGGACTGTTCGTCGCCGGGTTCACGGTGGTATTCGTGCTGGCCACGGCCACCGTGTTCGGCGTGATCCAGACCCTCAACGTCAACCGGGAGTTGCTGCAGCGCATCGGCGGTGTGGTGACCATTCTGATGGGTCTGGTCTTCATCGGCCTGGTGCCGGCGCTCCAGCGCGACACCAGGATGGAACCGCGCAGGTTCACCAGCATCGTCGGCGCGCCCCTGCTGGGCGGGGTGTTCGCGCTGGGCTGGACGCCGTGCCTCGGGCCGACACTGTCGGGCGTGATGGCGGTGTCCGCGGGCACCGAGGGCACGACCGCGGCGCGCGGTGTCGTGCTGATCGTGGCGTACTGCCTCGGGCTCGGGCTGCCGTTCGTCGTGCTGGCGTTCGGGTCGGCCGGCGCGCTGCGTGGGGTGGGATGGTTGCGGCGCAACTCGCGCACCATTCAGGTAATCGGGGGTGTTCTGCTCGTCGCCGTCGGCGTCGCGCTGGTCACGGGGGCATGGGATCAGTTCGTCGGCTGGGTGCGTGACGGGTTCGTCTCCGAGGTGACTCTCCCGATCTGATGACTGACACACTGACTCCGCCGACCACCCCCAACCCGCCCGTCCGGCAGTCCCTGCCCGGCCGTGCCTGGGCCCTGGTCCGCAATACCTGGCGCGGCCTCACCAGCATGCGCACCGCCCTGGTGCTGCTGTTCCTGCTGGCCCTGGCCGCCATTCCCGGCGCCTTGCTGCCCCAGCGCAGCCTGAACACGCAGAAGGTCGAGCAGTACATCGCCGACCGGCCGACGCTGGGTCCGTGGATGGACCGGTTCGAGCTGTTCGACGTGTTCGGCAGCTTCTGGTTCACCGCCATCTACGTGCTGCTGTTCATCTCGCTGGTCGGCTGCATCCTGCCGCGCTGCTGGGACCACTACCGGGCCTTGCGCACCCCGCCGGTGCCGACGCCGCGCAATCTGGGCCGGCTGCCGCACCACTTCAGCGAGACCGTCGACCGCGACGCCGACGCCGTCGTCGAGCAGGCGCGTGGGCAGCTGCGCGGCTGGCGCACCGAGGTGCGGCCGGGCAAGCGCGACGGCGAGGTCACGCTGTCGGCCGAGAAGGGCTACCTGCGCGAGTTCGGCAACCTGGTCTTCCACCTGTCGCTGGTGGGGCTGCTCGCCTCGATCGCGCTGGGCAAGCTGTTCGGTTACGAGGGCAACGTCATCGTGATCGCCGACAACGGCGCCGGCTTCTGCACCACCTCGCCCGCGGTGTTCGACTCCTTCCGCGCGGGCAATGTCAACGACGGCACCGGGATGACCCCGCTGTGCGTGCGGGTCAAGGACTTCAAGGCCGACTACCTGCCCACCGGCCAGGCCGAGATGTTCACCTCGAACGTCGAGTACCAGGCGGGCGAAGACCTGAGCACCGATACCTGGCGCTCCACCGAGCTGCGGGTGAACCATCCGCTGCGCGTCGCCGGTGACCGCGTCTACCTGCAGGGTCACGGTTTCGCGCCGACGTTCACCGTCACCTTCCCGAACGGGCAGACCCGCACCGAGACCATCCAGTGGCGCCCCGACGACGCCAGGACCTTCCTGTCCAGCGGCGTCCTGCGGATCGACCCGCCCGGCGGCATGTACGCCACCGACGAGGAGCGCCGGCAGAACCAGATCGCCATCGAGGGCCTGTTCGCCCCGACGGCGCTGTTCCACGGCAGCCTGCTCACCTCGTCGTTCCCGACGATGGACGATCCGGCCGTCGCCGTCGACATCTACCGCGGCAACACCGGCCTGGACACCGGCCGCTCGCAGTCGCTGTTCTCGCTGGACCCGGAGATGATCAAGCAGGGTCGGCTCACCAAGGAGGCGCGGGTCAACCTGCGACCGGGCGAGTCGACCACGCTGCCCAGCGGCGCGAAGGTGACCTTCGACGGCGCGAAGGAATTCGTGAACCTCCAGGTCTCGCACGATCCGGCCCAGCAATGGGTGCTGGTGAGCGCGCTGACGATGATGGCCGGTCTGCTGGTGTCGCTGCTGGTCAAGCGGCGCCGAATCTGGATCCGGGCGTACCCCGCCGAGAGCGGGGCAGGTACCGTGGATCAACGACGGACCGTAGTAGAAATGGGCGGTCTGGCCAGAAGCGATCAGGCGGGCTGGGGCGGCGAATTCGACCGGCTGCGCGCGCGGGTACTGGACGCGGAAACGGAGAACTGATGCCGATCGACGAAACGGTGGCGCGCTACAGCGACTTCGCCTTCATGTCGGCCATGGCGATCTACGCCCTGGCGCTGGTGCTGTTGCTGGTGCAGTACGCCTCGGCGCGCGCCAACAAGGTCGCGGAGCGCGAGCTGGTCACCGCGGGCGCGCCCGTCGACCCGTCGCTGCCCGGCCGGATCGAGACCCCGGCCGCCAAGCCGACCTCCGAGCGCCTCGGCAACATGGCGTTCGCGGTACTGCTCGTCGGCGCGCTGCTGCACGTCGGCTCGATCGTGCTGCGCGGCTTCGCCACCCACCGCTTCCCGCTCGGCAACATGTACGAGTTCACCACCATGGCCACCGCGGCCGCCGTGGTGATCGGCCTGTACTTCCTGCGTGACCAGCGTTACCGGTCCATGTGGGTCTTCCTGCTGGTCCCCGTGCTGATCCTGATGTTCCTGGCCGGCACCGTCCTCTACGCCGACGCCGCGCCCGTCGTCCCCGCGCTGCGTTCGTTCTGGCTGCCGATCCACGTCACCATCGTCAGCATCGGCAGCGGCGTCTTCCTGGTCTCCGGCGTCGCCAGCCTGCTCTACCTCTACCGCATGCGCCAGCCCGCGGGCGCGGAGTCGAACTCGATCTTCGGCACCATCGCCCGCCGCCTCCCCGACGCCCGCACCCTCGACCAGCTCGCCTACAAGACCACCATCATCGGCTTCCCCCTCTTCGGCGCCGGCGTCATCCTCGGCGCCATCTGGGCTGAAGCCGCCTGGGGCCGCTTCTGGGGCTGGGACCCCAAGGAAACCTGCTCCTTCATCGCCTGGGTCCTCTACGCCGCCTACCTCCACGCCCGAGCCACCTCCGGCTGGCGCGACACCAAGGCCGCCTGGATCAACATCGCCGGCTTCGTCGCGATGCTGTTCAACCTCTTCATCATCAACATGGTGATCTCGGGTCTGCACAGCTACGCCGGACTGAGCTGAGCGGCGCGGCCCTGGTCCGGGGAGCGCGATAACCGGTCTCTCAGGTCGGCCCGACGTGGTCGGCGGACGTGAGGAACGGGGCGAACGCGGTCGCTACCGCTGTCGCCGACGTAGGCTGCGTTCGTGTTCGTCAAGGCTTTTCGATCCTTCGCCGGCCCCCTGTGCGCCGCGGTCTTGGCCACGATCGCTCTCGGCGTGACGCTACATATCGGCTGGGTCTTCACGGAGTTCTGGATTCTCGCCTTCCCGCTGCTGCTGGGCGTGTTCGTGATCGTCCTGGCCTGCTTCGCGTTCGTGCTGTTTCTGGCCAGCCGCGATACGCGACCGTGGCCGCTGGTGGCAACCGCGGTACTCGCACTGATCGGGGTCGGCGGGTCGCTTTTTCTCTTCTTCAACCCGAAAGCTGCCGCATGGACCAGGTTTTGGGTCGAACGGCCGGCCTTCGCCGCTGTCGCAGCGATGGAGCTGCCGGAGCTTCGCAGCATCGACTACTACGGTGTCGACCTGCCACGGCATCTGTGTTTTGTTTCGGTGAACTGCAAGGTGGCAGTGATCGGCACCAGTAATGGCCAGCCGGTCCGGTTCGTACCCACCTACATCGGGATCCCCGACGACGCGCACGGCTACGCGCATTTCGTCGGAACACCCGAGCCCGGACCGTACGACGGGTTCGGCGAACCTGTCTGCCCGACGATGGAACTGGGCGGCGGTTGGTGGTGGCTCGACTTCTGCGGGTTCGGTTCACAGTGAGGATGCTGTGCCGCCTGGTCGGTGTCCGTACAGTCGGCGCATGGCCTTGGAGTTCTACGCGCAACCGGCTCCGCCGTTGCGGCTCACGACGAGCTGCACGGTCTTCGGAGGCGTTGTGCGACTCGTCATGATGGGGAAGTTCTTTCAGTCCGCCCGGGCAGCGGCTGACGAGTTCGGTGGTTTCCTCCCGGACGTCCCACCGCTGTCCGAGGGCGCGCCCGAACCGCGAGTGTGGGCTGAAGGGTGGTGGATGAGCACCGCGTCCGCCCCCGCGAGTGGATTCCCGTCGGGAGTCGAGTACGTCCGTGCGACATACCTTCCTGATCCACGCGCCGGTGGTACCGCGCGATGGCTCTACCTCGGCGGTGCCGCGCATGTGGGCAAAGAGATCACCATCGTGGGCAAAGAGATCACCATCGGCTACCGGGTGACCGTTCAGGCCGTGTAGCGGCGGTCACGTGGTCGTCGATGCCCGGAGACGACGATGCCCAGAGGCTCAGGTGAGCGTCCGGGCATCGGTCGAGCGATCGGGATCAGCAGTAGTAGCAGATCTTGTTGGCCGGGAGTTCGACGTGGCAGTTGAGGCAGACGGGCTTGCGGACCGGTTCTGGCTTGGGGACGGTGACGCTGCGGCGTGAGGACGTCGAGGTGCGCTTGGGCTTGGCGGCGGCTTCGGCCGCTTCGGCGGCGGCCAGGTCCTGGGAGGTCTGCTGGCGCAGGGCCGCGACCTTCGGGGGGAGGGTGGGGAGGCCGCCGTCGGCGGGGAGATCGGTGGCGTAGTGCTGGTAGCACTGCCAGCGGGCCGCGGCGGCGTGCATCTCGAGGTCGTCGGGGATGGGCAGGCCCGCGAGTTCGAGGATGTAGCGGTAGCCGGTGCCCACGGTCTGGTTCTTGCGCACGCACAGCGCGCTCAGCGGCGGCTCGTTGTTCTTGTGACAGTGCTCGGCGACCTTGTCCAGCACGACGGGCAGCCAGTGCTGCCACTTCACCTGCGTGCGGATCCCGGATTCCTCCTGGACCAGCTCCGCCAACTCGGTGTTGACGATGAAGTTGTTGAACCTGGTCGCGGTGTCGGCGAGGACCTCGTGTGCGGCGCGAGTCCACGCCGACCGTGCCTCGGTGAACGTCACGGCGCTGCCGTCGGCCGCGCGCCAAGTGGTCGGAATGGAACTCTGCTGCACATCGATCACCGGAATACGCTATCTACCCGGGTTTTTCGCGGTGCATCGGGGGGTATGTGGGTAAGCTCACGCGCGCGCGAACTACAGGTCGGACTGGCCGGAATCGTCGCGGTGCTGCTTGCCGAGGCGCCAGAGGAATTCCGGGTCGTCGTCGGGGCCGAGAATCGGTCGCCGCGACGGTGGGCCGGAACTCGGTCCTGCCTTCTCGGGGCCGAACGCCTTCCAGCACAACACCGCGACGGCCACGATCGCGATGAGTGCCAACACGTACGTCACGTCGCTCACCTCCTGCTATCGAGGGTAGCCGTGTCCGCGCCGTGTGCACATCCGTAACGGAAGGGAAATTCCCGGCAAACGCGAGCCCGGGTGGACTCGCGTCGGCCGGTCGGGTCAGCGGGGTGCTGCCTCGGTGGTGAGCGATTTCAGCAACTGCAGAACCTCGGACTCGCGGAATCGGCGATGCCCGCCCGGCGTGCGCAGCGAACCGAGCCTGCCCGCATGGGCCCACCGGGTGACGGTCTTGGGGTCTACGTGGAACATTGCGGCTACTTGGCCTGGTGTCAGCAGAGTGTCCTGGCCGCCGACGGTGATCGCAGTCATAGCTAACCTCTCCGTTCTCGACAGTTCCCTCATCAGATGGCGTCATCGTCGCACTGCGACCCCCACGTAGTCGAACCACCTACTGTTGGTAAAGGGGAAGTAATAGACAAAAGCCGCGAACGGGGCTGCGCCGAGCCTGGCCGTCGTGGGGTCGGGCCCGCCTTCGGCCGTGCGCGGGTCTGTTGACGGCTTCACCGGCGGCGCGCATAAGCTGGTGGCGTGAGTGAAGCAACTGGTCAGCAAGGTTCTGGCGCGGGGAAGCGGCTGGTCCGCAATCTGGCCCTCTACACGCTGGCCCGGCTCGGGCTCGTCGTGCTGATCGCCGCGGTGATCATCGGCGTCGCCAAGCTCATCGGCGTCGAGGTGCCGATCATCGTGGCCGCGCTGTTCGCGCTGATCGTCGCGATGCCGCTCTCGCTCACCCTCTTCAAGAAGCTGCGCACGAAGGTCAACGAGGACATCGCCGTCGTCGACGCGCGCCGCCGCCAGGACAAGGCGCAGCTGCGGGCCCGGTTGCGAGGTGACGACGACGGGTCGGCCGCGTGAAATACCTCGACCGCAGCGCCCCGCGTGACTGGGTCGACAACGCCGTCCGGCTGATCGACGCCGACTCCCAGCGCTCGGCCGACACCCACCTGCTGCGGTATCCGCTGCCTGCCGCCTGGCCGGTGCAGCTGTACCTCAAGGACGAGTCCACCCACATCACCGGCAGCCTCAAGCACCGGCTGGCGCGCTCGCTGTTCCTGTACGCGATCTGCAACGGCTGGGTCACCGAGGGCACCACGGTGGTGGAGGCGTCGTCGGGGTCGACGGCGGTCAGCGAGGCCTACTTCGCGAAGCTGCTCGGCCTGGATTTCGTCGCGGTCATGCCGGCGAGCACGTCGCCGCAGAAGATCGCGCTGATCGAAGCCCAGGGCGGGCGATGTCATTTCGTCGAGCGGGCGCCGGAGATGTACACCGAGGCCAAGCGCCTGGCTGCCGAGACCGGCGGGCATTTCATGGACCAGTTCACCCATGCCGAGCGCGCGACCGACTGGCGCGGCAACAACAACATCGCCGAATCCATCTTCCAGCAGCTGGCGCTGGAGACCAATCCGATCCCGGAGTGGATCGTGGTCGGCGCGGGCACCGGCGGTACCAGCGCCACGATCGGCCGCTACATCCGTTATCGCAGGCACGCGACCAGGCTGGCCGTGGTCGACCCCGAGCATTCGGCGTTCTTCGGTGGCTACGAGACCGGTGACGCGGGCTACGAGACCGGGATGCCATCGCGGATCGAGGGCATCGGCAGGCCGCGGGTCGAGCCGTCCTTCATCGGGCAGGTCGTCGACCGGATGATCCTGGTTCCGGACGCGGCCTCGGTCGCCACGGCGCGCCACGCCAGCACGGTGCTGGGCAGGCGGGTCGGTGGTTCGACGGGGACGAACCTGTGGGGTGCCTTCCATCTGGTATCGGAGCTGCTCGCCGCGGGCCGTAGCGGCAGCGTCGTGACGCTGCTGTGCGACGGCGGCGACCGCTACGCCGGTACCTATTTCGACGACGCCTGGCTCGACGCCCAGAATCTCGACCTGGCCGGACCCACCGCCGTCCTCACCGAATTCGCCGCTACGGGGCGCTGGCACGGCTGATCGGTGAAACCTGACCGGAGGTGTCAGGTTTCACTGTCAGGATCAGTGTCCATGACGACCCGCTACTACACCGCTACCAGCCTCGACGGTTACATCGCCGATCCCGACAACTCGCTGGATTGGCTGATGGCCGTCCCCGACGCCGACAACGCGACCGGCGATGTCAGCGAATTCCTGCTCGGCGTCGGTGCGATGTGTCTCGGCGCGACGACCTATGAGTGGATGGTGGCCAACGAGCCGCCCGAAGTGTGGCACGAGAACTACGGCGACCGCCCGACCTGGGTGTTCACCCATCGTGAGCTGCCCGAGCTGCCCGAGCTGCCCGGTGCGAATGTGCGTTTCGTCGCGAGCGAGGTCGGGCCGGTGCACGCGGAGATGGTCGCCGCCGCCGCCGGCCGCGACATCTGGATCATCGGCGGCGGTGATCTCGCCGGACAGTTCGCCGATGCCGGACTGCTCGACGAGGTGATCGTCGGCGTCGCGCCGGTGACCCTCGGCGGCGGCGCCCCGTTGCTGCCGCGCCGCCTGCTGTCCGATCGGCTGCGGCTGGTCGAGGTCGCCCAGCTGGGCCAGTTCGCGAAGCTGGTGTACCGGGTGCGCTGACCGTGTTGTCAATTTTTGTTGACACCGCGTGGAACGTCAATCAAAATTGACGACATGACCGATGCAACAACGCTCGCCTCGGCGGCGGGCAATCCCGATCCGGCGGTCGGCCTGCGCGCGGTACTCGCCCTGCGCAGGCTGGCCGACCGGCTCGAAGCCATCCAGGTGGCCAATGCCAGGGCCAACGGCTGGTCGTGGCAGGCGATTGCCGAAGCGCTCGAGGTCAGCAAGCAGGCGGTGCATCAGAAACACAACCGGAAGGGCGGTACCCGCTGATGTTCGAGAAGTTCAGCCGACAGGCCAGGGTGGCGGTAGTGAGCGCCCAGGACGACGCCAAGGACCTGGGCGCGAAGCAGATCGGACCCGAGCACGTGCTGCTCGGTGTGATCGCCCACGCCGAGCCGGGCCTGCGGGCGGTGCTCGACGCGCGGGGCATCACCGCCGACGGGGTGCGCACCGCTCTCGCCGCCCGGACGAGCGCGCCGCCGCTGGGCGCCGACGACGCCGAAGCCCTGCGCTCGATCGGCATCGACCTCGACGCCGTGCGGGCCAGCGTCACCGAGAACTTCGGCCCCGAGGCCTGGGACCGGGCCGAACCCGAGGTCCGTCGCGGCGTCTTCGGCCGGTTGCTGGGCGCCGGGCACATCCCGTTCGCCGGGCCGGCCAAGAAGTCGCTCGAACTCGCTCTGCGCGAGGCGATCCACCGCAAGGAGCGCGAGATCTCCACCGCCTACCTGCTGCTCGGGATCCTGCGCGGCGCCGACCCGGCCACCACCGACCTGCTCGGCGGCCGCGACGGGGCCGCCGACTTGCGTGCCGACGTCTACGGAATGCTCGACCGCGCAGCGTGAATTCTGCGTCGGGTGTGTGTCAGACCCGCCGCAATGTCCGTTTCCGGGCCTAGCATGGCTCTATGCAGCTAGCCATTCGATTGGTCATCAACGCCATTGCCATCTGGGCCGCGGCGGCGTGGATCGACAAGATCGACATCCTGGTCCCGGCCGATTCGGGGAACTGGGGCAAAGCCCTGGTGATCCTGATCGTCGCGGCGGTGTTCACCGCGGTGAACGCCGTCATCAAGCCGATCGTGAAGCTCCTGTCCCTGCCGTTCGTGATCCTCACGCTCGGTCTGTTCCTGCTGCTGGTGAACGCGGGCATGCTCTGGCTCACCGCGAAGATCACCGAACTGTCCGACTACGGTCTGCGGGTCGACGGTTTCTGGGCGGCGTTCTGGGGCGGTGTGATGATCTCGCTGGTCAACTGGGCGCTCGGCATCCTCGTCCCGGACGGCGACGACTAACCGAGTCCGACGGCCAGCGCGCTCAGCGCCGACCAGACCAGCAGCGCCAGCCCGGAATCACGCAGGGCGGGAATCAGTTCCAGCCCACCCTTGCCGGTGCGCACCGGGGCATTGGCACGGATCGCCAGCGGCAACGCCAGCAGTCCGGCCAGTGCCCACGGGGTGCGGGCCACCAGGGCCAGGCTGATCACGAACGGCGCGACCAGCAGCATCAGGTGCAGCGTGCGGGTGCGCGCGTCGCCGAGTTTCACCGCGAGGGTGACCTTCCCGGCCTCGGTGTCGGTGGGGATGTCGCGCAGATTGTTGGCGACCAGCACCGCACTGGAGAACGCGCCGACGCCGATCGCCAGCAGCAGTCCCACCCAGTCCACGCGCAGCGCCTGCACGTACTGGGTGCCCAGCACCGCGATCAGGCCGAAGAACACGAACACGGCGATCTCACCGAAACCGCTGTAGCCGTAGGGCTTGCTGCCGCCGGTGTAGAACCAGGCGCCGGCCAGACAGACGGCGCCGAGTACGACCAGCCACCAGGCGGTCGTCAC
The DNA here is from genome assembly GCF_038752175.1 of Nocardia sp. No.11. NCBI lineage: Bacteria > Bacillati > Actinomycetota > Actinomycetes > Mycobacteriales > Nocardiaceae > Nocardia > Nocardia sp. No.11. Next base: position 30,807 of record NZ_JBCGFB010000007.1, read on the forward strand.
GGCCAGCACCAGACCAGCGACCGCGCCGATCGCCAGGCTGAGGATCGCGGCATTGCGGACGGCGGTGGGGGAGGCCAGTTTCGAGCCGACCAGCCGCAGCGGACCGACCCGCACGTCATCGGTGCCGCGGATGCCGTCGGAGTAGTCGTTGGCGTAGTTCACGCCGACGATCAGCGCCAGCGAAACCAGCAGCGCCAGTATCGCTTTCCACCAGACGGCCCCGCCGATCGACGCGGCCGCGCCGGTGCCGGCGAGTACCGGCGCGATCGCGTTCGGCAGCGTCCGCGGCCGGGCGCCCTCGATCCATTCCGCTGCTGTAGCCATGGATCGAAGCCTAGCCCCGGCGGGTGTACTAGGCGGATTCGGCGATGGTCTTAAGCCGGGCCAGCCCCTTGTCGAAGTCCTTGCCGATCATGTTGTCGATCGGGAAGACCTTGCCGAGCACGCCCATCAGCCCGGAGTGGGTGCCGGTCATCCGCCAGGTCACCTCGGTGGCGGCACCGCGCGGCGTGAGGGTGAAGGTGACGAAGTTGGTGGCCTTGAACGGCTTCTCGAACGCCAGCTCGATGCCGATCTCGTGCGCGGCGTCGGCCTTGATCTCCATCGCGCCCGCGCCGGCCTTACGGTTGCCGCGCCAGGTGTAGCGGGCCCCGACACCCGACTCGGGGCCGGTATAGGTGCGTGCGAGCTGCGGATCGGCGTCCTCCCATGGCGACCACAGTCGCCACTGGCGGAAATCATCGATGAAACCGTGGATGCGTGCGGGTTCGGCGGCAATGGTCGTGCGCCGGGTCACCTCGAAGTCGCCCATGCGGGTCAGCCTAAGCCGGGCTACCGACAATTCCGCGGCGTGCGGGCGTGGTGTCGCGCCCGGGGCGGTCCCGCAGGGAACGCCGGCTCGTCGTCGCGCTCGCCTACGATGACTTGCGGCATGTCTGCACAGCATCTCGGCCCCGACGGGCCGCCTCCCACCGTCGCGGTGGCCGCGTCCCCCATCGTCGTGGGGGTGCTCGGCGTGATCGCGATCCGCCGCGACGATGCGACCTTGCTCGCGCTGCCCGGCGCGCGGGCGCGGTTGCTGCTGGCCGCCCTGGCCGTGCGCCCCGGCCGTGCCCGCAGCGCGCAGTCGCTGGTCGACGAGGTCTGGGGCGACCAGCCGCCCCGCGCGCCGATGAACGCCCTGCACACACAGGTCTCGCGATTGCGGGCGCTGCTGCCCGACGGCGCGTTGGAGATCGGCCCCGCCGGCTACCGGTTGACCCTGCCCGCCGACAGTGTCGACCTGACCGCGGCCGCCGTCCTGGTCCGTCGCGCCGAGGACCTCCTCGCGACCGGCGAGACCACCGCCGGCCTGGCCACGATCGCCGCCGCCCGCGCCCTGTGGCGCGGCGAACCGGGCGCCGACCTGCCCGAATCCGGCCCGGCCGACGACCTGCGGACCGCCGCCGACCAGCTGCGCCGCGACCTCGATCGCGCCGAGCTGACCGCGCACACCCAGCGCGGTGACTTTCCCGCCGCCATCCCGCTGGCCGCCGCCGACGCGGCCGCCCACCCCCTCGACGAGCCCGCCCACACCACCCTCATCCGCCTGCTCGCCGCCGCGGGCCGCACCAGCGACGCCCTCGAAACCTTCGCCGCCTACCGCCTGCGGCTGATCGAGGAACTCGGCGCCGACCCCGGTCCGACCCTGGTCGCGCTCAATACCGCCGTGTTGCGTGGCGATCCGATCGAGCTTCCGGGCGCCAGCCGTCGCCGCACCGAGCGGGGCCCCGATCACGCGGACGCCTCGACCGACACCTCCGAACGCGCGGTCGCCGGTTCACCACCGGCGAATCGGAGCGCGAACGGGGACGACCGCGCGACGGTCGGCACCGCGATCACCGACGACCCCGCAGCGCGGACGAGGACCCCGGGCGCGACCGAGCCGCCGAACCGGGACGGTTGGTCGGCGGCGAACAGCGGCTGGGACACACCCGCGGTCGGACAACCCGGCGGCGCGGGCGCCCGGGACCGATCCAACGGCCAACCGCGCACCCTCCCGCCCACCTCCCTCGGCCTGCGCGCCGCCCCCAACGAACTACTCGGTCGCGCGGCCGATCTCGACGCGATCACCGATCTGGTGCGCCGGTCGCGGGTGACGACCGTGCTCGGGCCCGGCGGTACCGGCAAGACCCGCGTGGCGAACGCGGTCGGCGAACGACTCACCGGCACCGTGCCGGTGGTGCTGGTCGAGCTGGCCCCGGTGCAGGCCGAGTCGGCGGGCCCGCAGGCCCTGGTCGACATCGAAGCGGCGATCGGGCACGTCATGGGCCTGGGTGAGGTGATGCGGGAGCCGGGCGGTCTGCGCCTGGGACGGCAGGTCGACCAGCGCGCTCGACTGCGCGACGCGCTCGCCGCCCGCCCGACCCTGCTGATCCTGGACAACTGCGAGCACGTGATCGAGGCGGTCGCCGAGGTTGTCGCCGACCTGGTCGGCAGCTGCGCCCAGCTCACCGTCCTGACCACCAGCCGCTCGCCACTGGCGATCACCGCCGAATCCGTCTATCCGCTGGCACCGTTGGCGATCGACGCGGCGGGCTCACCCGCGACGGACCTGTTCACCGCGCGAGCGCGGGCGGTGCGCCCCGACGTCCGGCTCGACCCGGAGATCGTGGCCCGGCTGTGCCGCACCCTGGACGGTCTGCCGCTGGCGATCGAGCTGGCCGCGGCCCGGGCGCGCACGATGAGCGTCGCCGAGATCGAATCCAGGCTCGAGCATCGTTTCGCCCTGCTGCGCAGCGGTGATCGGGCCGCGCCGCTGCGGCATCGCACGCTGCACGCGGTGATCGCGTGGAGCTGGAATCTGCTCGACCTCGATCAGCAGATCGTGCTGCGCAGGCTGTCGCGGTTCCCGGGCGGGTTCACCCTGTCGGCGGCCGAGGTCGTCGCGGCCGGGCCCGAGGTCGCCGAGGTCGCCGCCGCGGTCGACGGCCTGGTCGGGCAGTCGCTGCTCACCGTGCTCGACGACCCCGACGGCACCGGCATCCGCTATCGCATGCTCGAGACCGTGCGCGAGTTCGGCGCCGAGCAGATGGCCGCCGTCGACGCCGCGACCGGCGGCGCGGAAACCGCGCTGGTCCGCGATCGGATGGCCCGGTGGGCGCGGGACTTCGTGCTCGGCGCCGTCGCCGACTACACCGCTGTCGATCAGGTGCCGGTGGTGCTCGCGGTGACCGCCGAGCTCGACAACCTGGTCGCGGTCCTGCGCACGGCCACCGCGCACGCCGACGCCGACACGGTCTACACCGTGTTCCCGGTGGTCGCGACGCTGTGGGTGATGCGGGGCGCGCATCTGGAGTTCATCGGCTGGGCGGTGCGGCTGGTCGCGGTCACGCCGCCGGAGCCGGTCACCGGGGTGGCCGCCGACCTCCAGATGGTCACGCACATGCTGACCTGCCTGCACCTGATGTTCCACAACGGCGGTGACGCGCGTCCGGTCGCCCGGGCCCGGCTGCGGGCCCGCAGACTGCTGCGCCACCCCGGGCTCGATCCGGGCCTGCGGTTGCTCGGGGGGCTGATCACGGTGCGCCCCCAGGCTTTCCGTCTGGGGCGATTGCTCGCCGACGGCGCCCACTCGCCGGAGCGCAGCGCCCGGGTAGCCGCGCTGGCCGCCCGCGCCAACTTCTGGGAGAACGCGGGCAATGTGGCGGGCTCGACCCGCGACGCGCTGCGCGCGCTGGACGAACTGGCCTCGCAGGACATCTGGGGCGCGGCGATGATGAGCCAGCATCTGGCCCAGCTGTGCGGCCAATCCGCGCGGTACGCCGAGGCGGCCACCTACTACCGGCAGGCGCTGGGGCAGATGAGCAGGCTGCGAGTCGACGACGAGATCCTGGAGGGCCGGTGCTTCCTGTCGGCCGTCCTGATCGGCGCCGGACAGCGCGAGCAGGCCCGCGCGGAGATCGACTTCGTGCTCGGCTCCGAGGATTCCGGGCTCGGCCAGGTCGACGACCCCACCATCCGCCGCAACCACCGGCTCTCGACGGTCGCGACCGCGGTCGCCGAACTGGAACTGGCCGACGGTGACATCGATGCCGGACTCCGGCACTATCGCCGGGCCCTGGATCTGCTGGGCTGGCCCGATTTCGAGCTCAGTCCCGGGCCCGGCGCGATGATGGTGTCGGCGGCGGCGGTCAGCGCCCACGTCCTGCACGACCGGGCCGCGGCGGCCGACGATCTGGTGGTCCAGATCGTCGCGACCACCGAGCGCAGGCTCTCGCAGTATCTCGACCTGCCGCAGATCGGCGCGGTCGGCTGCGCGCTCGGCTCCTACCTGCTGGCGACCGATCCCGCCCGACCCGAAGGACTCGAACTGCTCACGCTCGCGGCGGCTTCGGCGGCCCGACAGGACTATCCGTCGATGGAGCTGGCCCGCCATCGCGCCCTGCACCGGGAGCGGGTGGGCGCGGACGCGCTGGCCGGGGCCGAGCGCGCGGCGGCGGGGGTGCGTCGCCTCGCCGCGGCCACCCGCATCATCGAGATCGTCGCGCACCTCGACGGATACGCCGACGGCATCCGACCCTGACGGATCGGATGCCGTTGCGGTAGTGCGGGAGTCAGGCCCGGCGCATGTAGGCGCGCACGGTCAGCGGCGCGAACACCGCGATGACCACGAGCGAACCGACCAGCGACCAGACCAGGTCACTGCTGTAGATGTTGGCGTTCATCAGGTCCCGGCAGGTGTTGACCATGTAGTACACCGGGTTGGCGTGGTTGATCGCCTGCATCCAGCCCGGCATGGTGCTCACCGGGGCGAAGGCGCCGGACATGAAGGTCAGCGGGAACATCACCATCATCGAGATGCCCTGCACGGAGGCGGCACTCTTGCCGGTGACGCCGACCAGCGCCCACACCCAGCTGATCGCGAAGGAGCAGACCACGACCACCAGGCAGGCCGCGACGACACCGGCGAAGCCGCCGCCGGGCCGGTAGCCCAGGCACAGGCCGACGATGATCGTCAGCGTGGAGGCGATGCCGTAGCGCACCATATCGGCCAGCAGTGCCCCGGCCAGGGCCGAAACCCGGGCGATGGGCAGGGATTTGAAGCGGTCGAAGACGCCCTTGTCCATGTCCTCGCGCAGCTGGGTGCCGGTGACCACCGAGGTGAGCACCACCGTCTGGACGAGGATGCCGGGGATCAGCACGGGCAGGTAGTTGTCGACGCTGCCCGAGATCGCGCCGCCGAAGATGTAGGTGAACAGCGCGGTGAACAGGATCGGCTGCACCGTCACGTCGAAGAGCTGCTCGGGATTGTGCTTGATCTTGAGCAGGCCGCGATAGGCCATGGTGAACGAGGTGGAGATCGTCTCGCGCAGGCCCACCCGGTCGCTGACCTGCGTGACGTCGGTGGCGGGTACGGGAGCGGTGAGAACTGCGGTCATGCCGCGCTCCGTTCGGTGTCGTCGGATTCGTCGGCCGGGTGGCCGGTGATGGTGAGGAAGACCTCGTCGAGGGTCGGCTTGGAGACGGTGATCTCCTCGACGCCGATCTCCCAGTCGCGCAGGCGGATCAGCAGGTCGGCGGTGAGGTTCGGATCGGGCAGCGGCGCGGTGAGCCGGCCCGCCTCCGGGCTGATCTGGGCGGCGACGCCGAGGAAGTCGCCGACGATGCGCCGGGCCTCCTCGAGCTGCTCGCGATCGAGCAGCGTCAGATGCACCGAGGAGCCGCCGATGGAGGCCTTGAGCTCGTCGGCGGTGCCGTCGGCGATCACCCGGCCGTGGTCGATCACGGCGATCCGGTCGGCCAGCTGGTCGGCCTCGTCGAGGTACTGGGTGGTCAGCAGCACGGTCGCGCCCTCGGTGACCAGCCTGCGGATGGTGTCCCACATCTGGGCGCGAGTGCGCGGATCGAGGCCGGTGGTCGGTTCGTCGAGGAACAGCAGCGGCGGGGTGGAGATCAGGCTGGCCGCGAGATCCAGGCGCCTGCGCATGCCGCCGGAGAAGTTCTTGAGCGGCTTGTTCGCCGCCTCGGCGAGGTCGAACTCGGCGAGCAGCTCGACGGCGCGACGACGGGCGTCGGGCCTGCTCAGGCCGAGCAGGCGGGCGAAGATGATCAGGTTCTCGGTGGCGGAGAGCTCCTCGTCGACCGAGGCGTACTGGCCGGTGACGCCGATCAGCGAGCGGACCGCGTTGGGCCGTTCGACGACGTCGTGGCCGAAGATCCGCGCGCTGCCGCCGTCGGGACGCAGCAGCGTGGCGAGCATCTTGATGGTCGTCGTCTTGCCCGCGCCGTTCGGTCCGAGCACCCCGTAGACCGAGCCGCGCGGCACCGCCAGGCTCACCCCGTCCACGGCACGCTGCTTGCCGAACACCTTGACCAGACCGTCCGCCTCGACGGCGAGGGCTGAAGTGGGTGTGTAAGTCATGGGACCTACGGTGCCCGGCCCGCCTTGCACGGCCCTTGCGTCGCGATGGCGTGGCCACGCAAGGGCCGGTGAACGTCAGTTCCCGGTGTTGGCCAGCAGGTGTTCGCGCAGGGCCGCGCGGTCGGGCTTGCCGGGGCCGCGCAGCGGGATCTCGGTCAGCACGGCCAGCTCGCGGGGCGCGGCGATGGAATCGAGTTCGGCGACCACGTGGGCGCGGATCTCGTCCAGGGTCGGCGCGGCGCCGGGCAACGGCACGATCGCCACCGCGACCCGCTGACCCAGCCGCTCGTCGGGCAGGCCGAGCACGATGCACTCCCTGATCCCGGGATGGTTGGCCAGCACGGCCTCCACCACCTGCGGGATCACCAGCAGCCCGCCGGTCATGATCGCCTCGTCGAGGCGGCCGCTGATCGAGAGCACGCCGTCGGTGTAGGTGCCCGCGTCCTCGGTGCGGAACCAGCCGGGTTCGGCGAAGGCGGGATGGTCGGGCAGGTTGCGGTAGCCGCGCGCGATCATCGCGCCGCCGAGCAGCACCCGGCCGTCCTCGATCCGCACCTCGGTGCCGTCGAGCGGTACGCCCTCGTAGACACAGCCGCCGCAGGTCTCGCTCATGCCGTAGGTCCGCACGACGGTGATGCCCGCCTCGCGCGCGCGTTCGTAGACCGGCAGCGGCGTCGCCGCCCCGCCGACCAGCACGCCGTCGAGTTCGGCCAGCGCCTTGGCGGCCACCGGCGAATCCAGCGACTTGATCAGCTGCGTCGGCACCAGCGCGGTGTAGCGGCGTGGCCCGCGCATCGCGGCCACCGCGCCGGCCAGCGCCTCGGGCAGGAACCCGCCCGACACGTCCAGCACGGTCGGCTCGGTGCCGGCCAGGATGCTGCGCAGCAGCACCTGGATGCCAGCGATGTGGTGGGTCGGCAGGGCCAGCAGCCAGCTGCCCGGCCCGCCGAGCCGCTCGTGGGTGGCGTTACCGCTGGCCCGCAGGGCTTCGGCGCCCAGCAGGGCGCCCTTGGGGATGCCGGTGGTGCCCGAGGTGGTCACCACCAGGGCGACATCGTCGTCGATCGGATCGCCGGGCTTGAGCGCGTCGGAGAGCCTGCGCGCCTCGCGGCGGTCGGTGGTCGGGATCGGCAGCCAGGCCGGGCCGTTGCCGTCGAGGGCCTGGCGCAGGTGGGGAAGCACTTCGCCGACACCGGAACCGGTCGGCATCTGCAGCGTCCGCAGGGTTCTGCTCACGCCACACCCTCACCGGCGCTCGGCTGTGGCCTGCGCGGTGCGCGCTCCCTCATGCCCACCACCTCCGGATACAGCTTGCTGCGCTCCCTCACGGCTTCGATCGTGTCATGCGGCGGCCGAGACCCGGCCAACGGGTCGGTTTGCCGGGAATTGGTGAGCCAAAAGGCAGGCATAGCGACTGCGATTCAGTAGATGGACAACGATTCGCACGGCGGTCCGGACGACGGCGGTCGGGCGCTTGCTCGCAGCTATCGTGCGCGGCCGGACCCGGATCGGCAACTCGGATCCGCCGCGACGACCCCTCCTTCACTCCGCCGACCAGCGCGGATCCCGCCGGATCGGATGTTCGGCAGGAACCTGTACCAGAACGATCGCGAGGCCGTCCGGGTCACGCACCCACATCTCCCACAGGCCCCATGGTTCGAGCACGGGCGCGCGCTCGATCGCAATTCCCTTCAGCGCCAACTCCGCCGCCGCGTCGGCCACATCGCGCACCTGCAGCCAGAGCGCGCCGTCGAAGCGGCCCGGATCGCCGCTGCCGCCGTGCGCGGCGACCTCGATCAACCCCTGCCCGGCGTAGAACACGGTGCCGCCCGGGTACTCCCGGGCGATCGCCAGGCCGAGGCCGTCGCGGTAGAACGCCAGCGTGGTCGCATAGTCGCTGGGCCGCACGATGATCCGGCTGTTGAGAATGTCCATGGGGCCGTCCGTTCTCAGAAGTACCAGGGGTAGGGCGCCCAGTCGGGCTTGCGCTTCTCCAGGAACGCGTCGCGGCCCTCGACCGCTTCGTCGGTCATGTACGCCATTCTGGTCGCCTCGCCCGCGAAGAGCTGCTGGCCGACCAGGCCGTCGTCGAGCAGGTTGAACGCGTACTTCAGCATGCGTTGGGCCTGCGGCGATTTGCCGTTGATGTCGGCGGTCCACTCGAGCGCGACATTCTCCAGCTCGTCGTGGTCGACGACCTTGTTCACCGCGCCCATCTGGTGCATCTCCTCGGCCGTGTACGGCCTGCCGAGGAAGAAGATCTCACGGGCGAACTTCTGCCCGACCATCTTCGCCAGGTACGCGCTGCCGTAGCCGCCGTCGAACGAGCCGACATCGGCGTCGGTCTGCTTGAACCGCGCGTGCTCGCGCGAGGCCAGCGTCAGATCGCAGACGACGTGCAGGCTGTGCCCCCCACCGGCCGCCCAGCCGTTCACCAGCGCGATGACGACCTTGGGCATGAAGCGGATCAGCCGCTGGACCTCGAGGATGTGCAGCCTGCCCGCGCGCGCGGTGTCGACGGTGTCGGCGGTCTCGCCGTCGGCGTACTGGTAACCGTTGCGGCCGCGGATGCGCTGGTCGCCGCCGGAGCAGAAGGCCCAGCCGCCGTCCTTCGGGCTCGGCCCGTTACCCGTGAGCAGCACCGCGCCGACATCCGGTGACATCCGCGCGTGATCGAGCGCGCGGTAGAGCTCGTCGACGGTGTGCGGGCGGAACGCGTTGCGCACCTCCGGCCGGTCGAACGCCACCCGCACCGTGCCCTGCTCGATATGTCGGTGGTAGGTGATGTCGGTCAGGTCCTCGAACCCGGGGACGGGCCGCCACAGCTTCGGATCGAAAGTCACGACCCTGATTATTGCCCTACCGTCCGGCGGACCGGTACGAGGTCGTAACACCGCAGCTCGAGCGGTCGCCGCATGTTTCCTGGACCCGGTGCGTATAGTTGCGGCTGCTCGTTCAACGAACCGATCCGGAGGAACCTGAAAGTGGTTGCAGCGCTGTCTGAATCCCTGCTCGACGACACCAAGCGTCCGGCTTTCCTTGCCGACGCCGTCGAGGTTCTCGACGCCGAGGTCTCGGACAAAGGTGGTGCGTCCGGCCTGGCCGTGAAGGGTGGCTACGCGGCGGTCAAGAAGATCAGTCCGACCATCGTTCCCGATGCGCTGGCATCGCTGGCGCCGAAGCTGCTCGACCAGCTCCAGCCGTACTGGGCCGAATTCACCACCTCGGGTGCGGGCACCTTCGCCGACCTGCTGACCTCGAAGTCCGACGAGGTCGCCGAGTCGCTGCTGGCCGTCACCGACGCCCGCGCCGACGCGTCGAGCCGTCCCGCCCTGCAGAAGGTGTACTCCTCCATGCGTGGCTCGGCCAAGAAGCACGTCGTCGAGGCTCTGCCGCGCGTGGCCGACCTGGTGCAGAAGCACGCGGGCTGAGTCCCATGGCGGGGTAGCCCCCGCACAGCTCGATCGTGAGGCCGGTGTGGCCCGGGTGTGAACCCGGTCCGCACCGGCCTTTCGCGTCGGCGGGTGACCACACTCACGTAACGGGGCACGGCGCGGGCGGCGCCACAGCGTTTCCCGGTCGCGGGTAAATTCCGGCCGAGCGATTGTGAGCCCCGTAACGCCGTCGGTGAACAGCGGGAAAATGAACGATGGCCGATAATTCCGGCCATGCGGTGGCGGCACCGAACGATTGACTGCTTCCGTCCTGAATCGATTACGTTCGATTTCAGGTGATTCGGAAGGCGAATTGCCGCGACGCGGAATATTGTTTTCGCGCGATTCGGTTCGAGAAGGAAGTTCGGTCCCATGATCTCTCGCAAGACCCTCGCCGCCACCGGTGCCGCCGCTGCCGCCGCCGTGATGTTCCTCGGCCCCGTCGCTGTCGCGGGTGCCGATTCCGGCTCGGCGACCGGATCCTTCAGCGGCTCGGCCGATCTGGCCAGCGGCTCCGCCGATCTGTCCTCGGGTTCGGCCGCGCTGACCACCGGTTCGGCCGCAGGCGCAGGCGTGCTCGACTCGGGCAGCTCGGCACTCGACGGCGGTACCTCCGCGCTGGTCAATGTCATCGACCTGATCACCGGTATCAACGGTCTGCTCCCGGCGCCCGCGGCTTCCTGATCTTTGCCCGGGCAAGCTTTTCCGGAATTCGGCGGCGGGTGTGAATCCGCCGCCGAATTCCGCTTTTTCGGCGTGCTCGGCGCGGAGTTGTCGAATAGCGCGCAGGTCATGGCGGAAATGATTCCGTGGTGCCCCTATCGACCGGCCGAAACAGGTGAACATGCCGCTGCCGTCCCGGTTCCGGGGGAGTGTGCACCCGGCCGGTGATGCAGACAACGCGGGCCGGGGGCAGACGGGCGTGGTCCGGTCTGACAGTCTGGGATTGTGAATCCGTCAACTGCGCAGGCACGAGTGGTCGTCGACGAGCTCGTGCGCGGCGGCGTCCGCGAGGTCGTGCTGTGCCCCGGATCGCGTAACGCCCCACTGGCCTTCGCGCTGCAGGCGGCCGATGTCGCCGGGCAGCTGCGGCTGCACATGCGCATCGACGAGCGCACCGCCGGTTTCCTCGCGGTCGGGCTCGCGGTGTCGTCCGGGCGGCCGGTGCCGGTCGTGATGACCTCGGGCACCGCCGTCGCCAACCTCGGTCCCGCCGTGCTCGAGGCCAACTACGCCCGGGTGCCGCTGATCGTGATCAGCGCGAACCGGCCCTACGAGATGCTCGGCACCGGCGCCAATCAGACGATCGAGCAGCTCGGTCTGTTCGGCAGCCAGGTGCGGGCCACCATCAGTCTCGGACTGGCCGAAGCCGAGGCGGGGGAGTCGGCCTATCCGCGGCAGAACAGCGTCTGGCGCTCATCGGTCTGCCGGGTGCTCGCCGCGGCGCGTGGCACCAGGTCGGGCAATGCCGGGCCGGTGCAGTTCGACATCCCCCTGCGCGAGCCGTTGGTCCCCGAGCTGTCCGACGATCCGCTGCCCGTCGGCCGCGACGGCGAACGGCCATGGACCGCCACCCAGTACGCCACCCTCGACGTGCCACTCGACATCGACCTGACGCCCGACACCGTCGTCATCTCCGGCCACGGCGCGCGGCTGCTGCCCGAACTCGCCGAGCTGCCGACCGTCGCCGAGCCGACGGCGCCGATGCACGGTCCCGCGCTGCACCCGCTCGCGCTGTCGCTGCTGAAGCCGACGCAGGCGATCATCACCGGCCGCCCGACCCTGCATCGGCAGGTCTCGCGGGTGCTCGCCGACCCGAATGTCACCGTCTTCGCGCTCACCACCGGCCCGCGCTGGCCCGATGTCTCCGGCAATGTCGTCGGCACCGGCACCCGCGCGGTCACCACCGGCGCGCCGCGACCGGAGTGGCTGGCGCGCTGCGCCGACCTGAACCGGCAGGCCGAATCGGTGGTGCGCGCCGAACTGGCCACCCACCCCAAGGCCACCGGCCTGCACGTGGCCGCCGTCGTCATGGACGCGCTGCGCGAGGGCGACCAGCTGCTGCTCGGCGCGTCGAACCCGGTCCGCGACGCGGCGCTGGTCTCGCATCCGCGACCCGGCGTGCGGGTGCTGTCCAACCGCGGCGTCGCCGGGATCGACGGCACCGTCTCCGGTGCGGTCGGCGCGGCACTGGCCCATCCGGGCCGCACCATCGCGCTGATGGGTGATCTGACCTTCCTGCACGACGCGTCCGGCCTGCTGATCGGGCGCGGCGAACCACGGCCCGACAACCTCACCATCGTCGTCGCCAACGACGACGGCGGCGGCATCTTCGAGCTGCTCGAACAGGGCGATCCGCAGTATGCGGGCGTGTTCGAGCGGGTCTTCGGCACCCCGCACGGGATGGACCTGGCCGCCCTGTGCGCGGCCTATCGCATTCCGCACCGCCAGGTCGACCCGGAAGAGCTGGCCGTCGAGCTGGCGGATGACGCGCACGGCCTGCGCGTGCTCGAGGTCGCCACGGAGCGCTCCAGCCTGCGCGAACTGCACGCCACCGTGCGCACGAAGATCGCCGGCTAGCCGAGCGACGCGGTCAGGGCTCCTCGACGAACTCGTCCTCGTAGGGGACGGGGATGGTCTGCTCGATCACGTCGGCAGGGTTCGCGGTGTCGGCGTCGCGGTCGATGTTGGCCGCCATCTCGTCGGAGTAGTCGGCGGCATCGGAGAACGCCGGGTCATCGGGATCGTCGGCGGCGAAGGCCGATTGCTCCTGTTCGATCCGATCGGCCTCGGGAACTTCGTCGAGTGGCCGGGCGGCGTCGTAGTCGATCATCGGTGCTCCTCGGTTGTCGCCTCGCACGGTGTCGCTGATCGTTGCGTCATCCAGCGTGCGCCTATCGGCGGAACTCGGCAACCCGCGCGGCGATGAGATCGCGTGGCTCATCTCGTCACTACTGGTGAACGAGTCCGCCCTCGCCCAGGAGCGTCCATGGAACCGCAGTTCGACTTCGCCCTCGCCGCCCGCACCCTCGCCGACATCGTCGCCGGGATTCCCGACGACCTGCTCGACGCGCCGACACCGTGCGAGAACACCGCCGTGCGCCAGGTGCTCGCCCACGTCGTCGGGCTGACCGAGGCCTTCCGGCAGGCCGCCACCAAGCAATCCCTCGGCCACTCGGTGCCGCCGAGCCTGGACAGCGCGCTGCCCGCTGATTGGCGCACCTTGATCCCCGCCCAGCTCATCGCGCTCACCGAGGCGTGGCGGGTGCCCGCGGCCTGGGACGGCGACGCCGAGGCCGGTGGGGTGGTGTTGCCCGCGGCGATCATGGCGACCGTCGCGCTCGACGAGGTGACCGTGCACGCCTGGGATCTGGCGGCCGCCACCGGGCAGTCGGTCACCGTCGACCCGGACCACTTGGCGATCCTGCTCGAATTCCTGCGCGACACCGATCCGGAGGGCACGCCAGGTCTGTTCGGTCCGGTCGTCACCGTGCCCGAAGCCGCCCCCGCTTTCGATCGTCTGCTCGGTCTCACCGGGCGCGATCCGGGCTGGCGTCCGGCGGCGATCGCGGCCGACCGGCAGGTCTGACCGTCGATCGCCTGCCTCGACGAGGTCGAGGGCGGCAGGTTCCGCACGCGTCCGATGTCGTCGAATGTCACCGCGCACTGGGCGAACTCGTCTCGGCGCGAGCGCGGTCAGCGGACGTAGGCGCCGCCGATCGTGGCGAGGGCGGCCGCCCGCGCCGACTGGTCGGCGGCGCTCTCGTCGATGGGGTCGCCGCTGGCGAGCAGGCGGTAGTACAGCGGCGCGGACACCGCCGACAGCACCGCCCGCGGGTCCGTGCCCGCAGGCGCCTCACCGCGCGCCACGGCCGCCTCGACGCAGGGCGCCCATTCGGTGAGCCGGGTGTCGTAGAAGGTGTGCAGCGCCGTGGCGGTGACCTCGTCACCGGTGGCCGCGGCGATGACGGCGCGGAACAGATTGCCCTGGCGTGGGTCGGCGAGCGTCTTCGCGACCAGTCGGGCATTGGCGATCAGGTCGTCGAGCAGGGAGCCGGTGTCGGCGCGCGGCAGCGACTGCTCGGCCATGTCCACGAGCAGGTCGGCGACCAGCCCCGCCGGTGTGCGCCAGCGCCGGTAGACCGTCGTCTTACCGACGCCCGCCGTCGCGGCGACCTCGGCCAGATCCAGGCTCACGAATCCCCGGTCGGCGATCAGATCGCCGGCGACCTGCAGTACCGACTCGCGCACCCGGGCGGTGCGTCCACCTGGGCGAACGGACCCCGGCCAGGCGATGTCGTGATTCATAACGGAACTCCAGTTTCATTTAGCGCGCAACGGGTGTACTGTCCGAAGTGTTAACGGAACTATAGACCCTTTAGGAGTTCTCATGGAGTATCGGCGGCTCGGCGCATCGGGTCTGCACGTTCCCGCGCTCGGTTTCGGCGCGGGCACCTTCGGCGGACGGGGCGCGCTGTTCAGCGCCTGGGGCGATACCGACGCGGCGCAGGCCAGGCGCCTGGTCGATATCAGCCTGGAGGCGGGTGTCACCCTGTTCGACACGGCCGATGTGTATTCCGACGGGGCCTCGGAAGAGGTGCTCGGCGCGGCGATCAAGGGCAGGCGCGAGCAGGTGCTGCTGTCGACCAAATCCGCCCTGCCGACCGGTCCGGGCGCCCACGAGGCCGGGGCGGGCCGGGCCCGGCTGATCCGCGCCGTCGACGCCTCGCTGCGCCGCCTCGGTACCGACTACCTCGACCTGTTCCAGCTGCACGCCTTCGACGCGGGCACCCCGCTCGCGGAAACCCTCACGGCCCTCGACGATCTCGTGCGCGCGGGCAAGATCCGCTACGTCGGTGTGTCCAACTTCGCCGGCTGGGAGCTGATGAAGACGCTGTCCACCGCCGAGGCGCTCGGCCTGGAAAAGCCTGTCGCGCACCAGGTGTACTACTCGCTCGTCGGTCGCGACTACGAGTGGGAGCTCATGCCGCTCGCCGCGGACCAGGGCGTCGGCGCGATCGTCTGGAGTCCGCTGGGCTGGGGCAGGCTCACTGGCAAGGTCCGCCGTGGCCAGCCGCTACCGGCGGGCAGCAGGCTGCACGAGACCGCGCAGGCGGGCCCGCCGGTGGACGACGAACACCTCTACGACATCGTCGATGTCCTCGATCGCATCGCCGCCGAGACCGGGCACAGTGTCCCGCAGATCGCTCTCAACTGGCTGCTCACCCGGCCCACCGTCGCCAGTGTTCTGATCGGCGCCCGCAACGAGGAGCAGTTGCGCCAGAACCTCGGCGCGGTCGGCTGGCAGCTGGAGCCCGAGCACCGGGCGGCTCTCGACGCCGCGAGCGCCACGACACCGCCGTACCCGTACTACCCGTATCACCGGCTGCCCGACTTCACCCGGCTGAACCCGCCGGCGATTCGGGCGGCGTGATCAGTACACGTCGCGGACGTAGCGCTTCTCGGCGACCAGCTGCTTCTTGAAGGCCAGGGCACCGGCCTCGTCCAGCTTCCCGTGGATCTGGGCGATCCGGAGCAGCGTGTCGTCGACGTCCTTGGCCATCCGGGAGGCATCGCCGCAGACGTAGAAGTGGCCGCCGTCGCGCAGCCACGACCACAGCTCGGCGCCGTGCTCGATCATCCGGTGCTGCACGTAGACCCGCTCGCGCTGGTCGCGGGAGAAGGCCAGGTCCAGGCGGGTGAGGAAGCCCGAGCGGAACATGTCCTCCAGCTCGGTCCGGTAGTAGAAGTTCTGGGCGGCGTGTTGATCGCCGAAGAACAGCCAGTTGCGTCCGGTCGCGCCCAGGGCCCGACGTTCGTGCAGGAAACCGCGGAAAGGAGCGATGCCGGTGCCGGGGCCCACCATGATCATCGGGGCGTTGGGGTCCAGCGGCGGACGGAAGTGCGGGGCGCGCTGCAGGAAGATCGGCACCTCGGCACCCGCCCGGTCGGCCAGGAAGGTCGAGCACACGCCACCGCGCCGGGTGGAGTTGCCGGCAGGTTCGCCGTAGCGGACGACGCCGACGGTCAGCTGCACTTCGTCGGGGGTGGTCAGCGGGCTCGAGGAGATCGAATACTGGCGCGGCTGCAGCTTTTTCAGGGCGCCGAGCCAGTCGACCAGGTCGGTGCGCACCGGGAAATCACGCAGCACGTCGGCGGCCTGACGGTCCCAGAGGTAGTTGGCGAGTTCGTTGCGGTTGTCGCGCCGCAGCAGCTTGGCCAGCTGGGGGTGCGGATTGCGTTCGGCGATGAAGCCGAGCAGATCCTGACTCACCTTGGTGATGTCGTAGTGGGTGCGCAGGGCCTCGGTGAGGGTGAGTTCGCGGTCGTCGAGCTCGATGACACGGCGACCGTCCAGGCCGGTCGCGGTGAGCCACTCCTCGACGAGTTCGGGGCTGTTGGCCGGGAGCACGCCCAGCGAGTCGCCGACCTCGTAGCTGGCGTCGAGGTCGTGCAGGTCGAAACCGAAGCGGCGCACCTCTTTCGACGAGCCCGGCGCGCTGAGTGTTTCGTTGCGCATCAGGGTCGCGCGGACCGGAGCCTGGCGGGTGAACGGCGCCGGGGCGGTGCGCTGGACGCGAGTGGGTGCAGGGGCGAGGGGGCGGTCGAGCACGATCGCGCCGCCGCGACCGGACGGCCGCGGTAGCGAGGAGCCGGACATCTGGTGTGGCACAGGGGCATCGGTGTCGCCGATACCCGGTGCGTCGGGTGGGGTGGCCTCGCCCGGGGCCGACCCGCCGAGCGCGGCGAGGACATCGTCGAGCCACTGGTCGGCGGCGTCGGCGAAGTCGGGTTCGCTGTCGACGCGGGGCACCAGCGGCTTGGCGCCGCGCGCGGCGAAGAGGCGGTCGAGTTTGCGGCCGTGGCCACAGAAGTCGTCGTAGGAGGAGTCACCGAGGGCGAACACCGCATAGCGGACGTCGTTGAGCCGGACGATGCTGTCCTCGAGCCGGGTCCAGAAGTCGGCGCCGTTGTCGGGCGGGCCGCCGTCGCCGAAGGTGCTGGTGACGATGAGGATGTCGCCGGTGAGCGCCGACAGCTCGCAGGAATCCATGTCGAGCAACGACGGCTGGAATCCGGCGGTGGACAGGCGCGCGGCGACGGTGGCCGCGAGTTCCTCGGCATTGCCGGTCTGGGAGGCCCACAGGACCGTCACCGGGGCGGCGGCCGGAGCGTCGGCGACCGCAGCTTCGACCGTGGCGCCGGAGGTGCGCGAGTACATCCCGGCCAGCAAGCCGTCGACCCAGAGCCGGGACTGGGCCGACAGCGGCGCGCTCGCCGGCAGCACGGGCTGCCCGGAGACCGGCAGCGACTGCAGTGCGGCGAGGTAGCCGCCGAGATAGATGCGTTCGGTTTCGCTGAGGGTCGGCGAGGTGCCCGCGTCCAGGCCGAGGATCCTGGCCAGCGGGTGCACACTCGGCTGGGCGGACAGCTGGGCGGGCTGGGCCGGCGCCTGCTCGGGCGCGGCGGCGGGTCCGACCCGGCGCAGCGCCACCGCGCAGGCCTTGAACTCCGGCTGCAGCGAGGCGGGGTCCACCGCATCGTTGGTGACGGCGTTGATCGTCAGGTATTCACCCTGTTCGTCGTTCCAGTGGAAAGGAGCGAAGCAATCGCCGGGCCGAACCCGATCACTGATCTGTACCGGCAGCACGGCACGGCCACGGCGCGAGGCGATTTCGAGCTGGTCGCCGGGCTTCAGGTCCAGCCGCCGCGCGTCTTCGGGATGCACCTCGACGAAGGGAGCGCCGTTGAGCTTGGTCAGCTTGGCGACCTTGCCGGTCTTGGTCATCGTGTGCCACTGATGCTGCAACCGGCCGGTGTTGAGCAGGAACGGGTAATCGTCGTCGGGCAGTTCGGCGGCGGGCAGGTGCGGTCGGGGGAAGAACACCGCGCGCCTGCTCGGGGTGGCGAACGCCAGTCGCGGTGTGGTGCCGTCGGATTCGACATGCAGCGGCTGGTGGACGCCGTCGTTGCGGTAGCGGATCGGGTTGCGCGGGCTGGTGCTGTCGTTGCAGGGCCACTGCATCGGGCCTTCGCGCAGCCGGTCGTAGCTCATACCGCTCAGGTCGTAGCCGGTGGCCGGGTTGGTGAACTGCTGGATTTCGGCGAAAACCTCGGCACTCGAGGCGAAGTCGAAGCCGGGGAAGCCCATGGCCGTGGCGACCTGGGCGATCAGCAGCCAGTCCGGTCGCGCGTCGCCGACCGGATCGACCGACTGCTGCAGCAGGGTGACATTGCGCTCCGAGTTCACCATCACCGCATCGGCTTCGGCCCACAGCGTGGCGGGCAGCAGCAGGTCGGCATAGGCGTTGGTGGCGGTCTCGGTGTAGGCGTCCTGCACCACGACCAGCTCGGCCGCTTCCAGGCCCGCGATCACGGTCTTGCGATTGGCCACGGTGGCAACGGGATTGGTGCAGATGATCCACGCGGCCTTGATCTCGCCGTCGGCCAGACCGCGGAACATGTCGATGGTGCCGGGCCCCGCCTCGGTGCGCAGGGTGCCGGCGGGCAGGCCCCACGCGGTCTCGACGAAGGTCCGGTCGGCGGGGGAGAGCAGGCTGCGCTGGCCGGGCAGGCCGGGGCCCATGTAGCCCATCTCGCGGCCGCCCATGGCGTTGGGCTGACCGGTGAGCGAGAACGGGCCGCTGCCGGGGCGGCAGATCGCGCCGGTCGCCAGGTGCAGGTTCACCAGCGCGTTGGTGTTCCAGGTGCCGTGGGTGGACTGGTTGAGTCCCATCGTCCACAGCGACATCCAGTCGCCGGCCTCGGCGATCATCGTCGCCGCGGTGCGGATGTCGGCCTCGGCCAGGCCGGTGAGCTCGGCGACCCGGGCGGGCGGGTAATCGGCGAGGAACTCGGGCATCGCGTCCCAGCCCTCGGTGTGCTCGGCGATGAACGCGGTGTCGATCGCGCCGTCGGCGACCAGCAGGTGCAGCAGGCCGTTGAGCAACGCCAGGTCGGTGCCGGGCGCGATCTGCAGGAAGAGGTCGGCGCGCGCGGCGGTGTCGGTGCGGCGCGGGTCGACCACGATCAGCTTGGCGCCCGCCTTGAGCCGGTCGGCCATCCGCAGGTAGAGGATCGGGTGGCAGTCGGCCATGTTCGCGCCGGAGACCAAGAACAGGTCGGCGTGTTCGAAGTCGTCGTAGGAGCCGGGTGGACCGTCGGCGCCGAGCGACTGCTTGTAGCCGGTGCCCGCGCTGGCCATGCACAGCCGGGAGTTGGCTTCTATGTGCTTGGTCCGCAGGTAGCCCTTGGCCAGCTTGGTCGCCAGGTACTGGGCCTCGAGCGACATCTGCCCGGAGACGTAGAGGGCGATCGCGTCGGGCCCGTGTTCGTCGAGGATGGCGCGCAGCCGGGTGGCGGTCTGGTGGACGGCCTCGTCGACCGGCAGCGGGACGGGGACTTGACCGCGTTCGGGGCGGTGGTAGGCGGTGTCCATCCGGCCGGGCGCGGCCATCATCTCCGCGTGCGTCGCGCCCTTGGTGCACAGCCTGCCCGCGTTCGCCGGATGCAGCTTGTCGCCGCTGACCTTCGCGATCAACCGCGCACCCGACTGATCAGTCTTGGTCTGGACGCTGATGCCGCAGCCGACGCCGCAGTACGAGCACTGTGTACGCACAGTGTCCGTGGCGCGGATGTCAGCTTCCCGTGTCATGGCTTCGATCATCCGCACCTGTCGTTGCGCTCGATTTACCGAACGTTATGTCCAGGTGACAATCGACCTCACACGTCAAAATTTCCACCGTGAGGTCCGGTCGGGAATATCTGCCCTGATCAGGGCGCATTCCGGTGCGGCACCCCGTGCCGCGCGCCGCCCCGGGGTGACGGGACTCACCCCGGTATCAGGGCGGTTCAGCCCAGTTTGTAGCCGCGATGCAGCGCGACAACACCACCGGTGAGGTCGCGCCACTGCACCGAGTCCCAGCCGGCGTCGGCGATCCGCCGGGCCAGCCTGCGCTGGTTCGGCCAGGCCCGGATCGACTCCGCCAGGTAGACGTAGGCGTCGGGGTTGGAACTGACCGCGCGCGCCACCCGCGGCAGCGCCTTCATCAGGTACTCCATGTAGACGGTGCGGAACGGCCCGAACACCGGTGTGGAGAACTCACACACCACCACCCGGCCGCCCGGCTTGGTCACCCGCAGCATCTCGCGTAGCGCCAGGTCGATGTCGGCGACATTGCGTAAACCGAAGGAGATGGTCACCGCGTCGAACGAGTTGTCGGCGAACGGCAGGGCCATCGCGTCACCGGCGACCATCGGCACCTGGCGGAACCGGCCGGCGGCGAGCATGCCCTGGGAGAAGTCGGTGGCCACGCACCACGCGCCGGACTTGCCCAGCTCGACGGTCGAGACGCCGGTGCCCGCGGCGAGGTCGAGCACTCGCTCGCCCGGACGCAGCCCGAGCGCGCGCCGCGTCGCCCACCGCCAGTATCGATCCTGGCCCGCGGAGATGACCGTGTTGGTGAGGTCGTAGCGCTTGGCCACACCGTCGAACATCGACGCGACCTCGTGGGGTTGCTTGTCCAGCGATGCTCGAATCGGTTCCCGCTGCTCTGTTGTCGCCACGATTCGAGCTTATCCGGAGCGCGCTCGAACCCTCTATGCCGAGCGCGGCAATCGGTCGCGCATCCCGGTCACCTCGGCGTAGTGGGTCATCAACTCGGTGCAGATCGCGGGCCAGGTGCGGTGCAGCACCGACTTGCGGGCCGCCGCCGCGAACCGGGCGCGCTGGCCCCGGTCACGCAGGGCCGATACCGCGCTGGGCAGCAGCTCGGCGAACCGGTCGACCGGCAGCAGGTAGCCGTTGCGGCAGTGCGCGATCAGGTCGCGCGGGCCACCCGCGTCCGGCCCGATCACCGGCACACCGGACGACAGCGCCTCCTGCACGCCCTGGCAGAACGTCTCGTGCTCGCCCGGATGCACCATCACGTCCAGGCTCGCGTAGTGCGTAGCCAGGTCGCTGCCGCCGAGCTCGCCGGTGAACACGGCGTCGGGCAGCAGCCGGCTCAGCCGCGCCCGTTCCGGTCCGTCACCCACCACGACCAGCTGGATCGACGGATCGCCCGCCAGCGCCGCGAGCCGTTCGACGTGCTTCTCCGGGGCGAGTCTGCCCACGAAGCCGACCACCAGCCGGTCCTCGCCGCCCAGCCAGCTCGCCCGCAGGTCGGCGCTGCGCGCGGCGGGGTCGAACCGGTCGATGTCGACGCCGCGTCCCCAGCGATGCACCCGGGGGATGCCGTGGTCGGCCAGGTCCTGGGCGGCCGCCGAGGACGGCGCCAGCGTGCGGGTCGCGCCTTCGTGGATCCGGCGCGTCCACGCCCAGGCCGCGCGGGCAGCGAGCCCGAGACCGTAACTCTTGGCGAAACCGGCGACATCGGTCTGATATACCGCGACCGAGGGCAGATCGAGCCGGGTCGCCGCGGCCAGCCCGCCGGCGCCGAGCAGGAACGGCGAGGCCAGATGCACCACGTCGGGGTCGAAGGCGGCGATCGCGGCGGTGATCCCCGGCTGCGGCAGGCCCACCGGCAGCGAGCTGACCTTGGGCACCATCATCGCAGGCACCCGGTGCACCGGGAAGCGGCCGTGGAAGCGGGGTGCGGGCGCGACGCCGCGCAGGGTGTCGGGTGCCACGATCATCGCGTCGTGTCCGTGCTGGTCCAGGTGGTCCAACACCCGCAACACGGAGTTGACGACGCCGTTCATGTTCGGCAGGAATGACTCCGCCACGATGGCTACGCGCACCACCTCAGAGTGACCGCCACACGGCGCGACACCACCACGCCGACGTGAAGCCGGGACGAACAGCAGACGAAGTTACGCCTCGTGCTGCTTGCGCCGCACCAGCCACAGCACGGGCAGCGCCACCGCCCAGACCACCACGATCACCGAGGCCGCCGGGATGATCGCCACCCGCGCGTCCCGCCCGGCGACCCGGACCAGATCGGGGTCGCGGGTGCTGTACTCGACATTGATGCGCTGCCCGGCCGTCAGATTGGTCGGATACAGGATGCCGACCTTCGGGTTGTGGGTGACGCTGTCCGGCGTCACGTACATGACCGCCGACCGCAGCCTGCCCGCCGAGAGCACCTCACCGGAGGTGGTTCCGCGATGCTGCTCGATCTCGAAGTCGTTGCGCCAGGCCGCGAGTACGAGCAGCACCATCAGCACGCTGATCACGGTGGCCACGCCGAGCACGCAGGACCGTACCCGTCGCAGGCGCTTGGACCGCCGCTCCGACAGGCTCACTTCCGACACCCGGCACACAGTACCGTTGCCGCCATGTCCCGAAAATTCAGCTTCACCGTGCCCTACGCAGTCCCGGTCGAAGATCTTCACCGGGCACTCGTCGACGATGCGGTCTGGCAGGAGCGATTCGCCGCCGCCGAGACCGCGACCCTCGAACTCTCCCATCCCGACGGGCCGGGTTCGATTCGCCTTCATATGACGGAAAAGCCAGGTCGGGACAAGGTTCCCGGCCTGGTACGCAAGGTGCTCAAGAGCGATCTGGTGCTGTCGCGGACCGACAACTGGCAGCCGCTGCAGGGCGAGGTCGCCAAGGGCAGCTTCACCGGGCAGACCGGCGGCATCAACACCGAGATGTCGGGCACCTACGAACTGCGTCCGACCGCCGAGGGCAGTGAGATCGAAGTCGTCGGCACCGTCACCGTGAAGGTGCCGCTGGTCGGCGGCGCCATCGAACCGCTGGCCGAGCAGCTGCACCAGCGCGTTCTCAACAGCGAACGCAAGTTCATCGAGAACCGCTTCGCCAGGAAGTAGACCGTCGGAAGGTGCCGCCCGCCGGGCCGGGCGGCACCGCGCTCACGCGCTCGGCTCGACCAGCACCAGCCAGTTGCCGGAGTTGTCGCGGATGATGGCCTCGGTGCCGTACGGGCGCGCGGCGGGCGGCTGGATGAACTCGACGCCCTTGGCGGTGAGCTCCTCGAAGGTCTTCTGGCAGTCGGCGGTGCGCAGCCCGAGGGCGCCGTGGGTGCCGTCGGCGAGGGATCGCCGGATCGCGTCGGCCATGTCGTCGGTCAGCGGCGGTCCCGGCACCATCAGCGTGACCTCGAGCTCGGTGTGGTCCGGGTGAGCGACGGTGACCCACCGGAACCCGTTGTCGCCCATGCTCACATCCGCGGTCTCGACGAATCCGAGCTTGTCGATGTACCACTGCTTGGCGGCGTCCTGATCGGTCACATACACGGTGACCAGGGAAACGTTCGTGATCGTTGGCATGACTCGAGGCTAGGACGGACCGGTGCCGCCGGGCTTCTCCGAAATTGCGGTGTCGGGCCGGACCCGGTCGGAGAGCCCGTGCATGAAGACGTAGCAGCCCGGAATGTGTGGTGCGCCGTCGGCGAACCTGGCCTGATACTCGCTCGGCGTCGCCCCGACGAGCTGACGGAACTTGCTGCTGAACGAGCCCAGACTCGCGTACCCGACCAGCATGCACACCTCGGTGACGGTCAGATTGGTGGCCCGCAGCAGATCCTGGGCTCGTTCGATCCGCCGCTCGGCCAGATAGGCCCCCGGCGTCGGCCCGTACACGGCGGCGAACGCGCGCAGGAAGTGGTACTTGGAGACCCCGGCGGCGCGGGCGAGATCGTCCAGGTCGAGCGGGTCGGCGTAGTGCCGATCGATCAGATCGCGGGCCCTGCGCAGGTGCGGCAGCAGAGCCAGGACCGGGCGACGCGCCGTCGCGCTCACGACGTCAGCTGAACGGCCGCAGGTCGTCGGCGCGCAGGGAGGCGCGGCCGGCGGCTCGCCAGGCGCGGGCGGTGAGGTCGACGTCCTCGTCGGTCACCAGGTTGCCCATCACCCGAACGGCCGTGCGCTGCAGGTACTTCGAGCGCATCACCGGCGGGCCGCCGAGCGGGACCATCTTCGGGTGGGTGGCCAAGCCGGCCAGCCTGCGCGCGACCGAGAAGGTCCGGCCGTAGCGCTCGCGCAGCAGCTGCGGCCACACCCGGCTCAGGTCGGGCTCGTCGAGCAGGCCGGACAGCAGGTGCCCGCCCTCGAGGCCGTAGTCGATGCCCTCGCCGTTGAGCGGGTTCACGCAGCCCGCCGCATCGCCGACCAGGACCCAGTTCACCCCGGCCACGTTCGAGACCGCGCCGCCCATCGGCAGCAGCGCCGACGCCACCGCGCGCAGCTCGCCCTCGAGCTCCCATTCCTCGCGACGCAGCCGGGTGTAGTGCTCGATCAGCGGCTTGAGCGCGATGTGCGAGGGCCGCTGCTCGGTGGCCAGCGAGCCGACGCCGATATTCACCTCGCCGTTGCCCAGCGGGAAGATCCAGCCGTAGCCGGGGACCAGCTCGTCGGCGGCGTTGCGCAGTTCCAGGTGCGAGGAGATCCACTGATCGTCGCTGCGCCCCGACTTGATGTAGGCGCGCGCCGCGGTGCCGTAGGCGAAGCGCCGATGCCAGGTACGACCCAGCTGTTTTCCGATGGGGGAGCGCACCCCGTCGGCCACCACGAGCACCCGGCAGCGCACGGTGTGGGTGGCCTCGCCGATGCGCACCGTCACCCCGGTGACCCGCTCGCCCTCGCGCAGCACCTCGGTGACCTTGGCCCCGTCGACCATCAGCGCGCCCGACTTGATCGCGGTCTCCCGCAGCTTGTCGTCGAGTTCGGTTCGGGGAACCGCGCTTCCGTAGGTCGGGAACGACCCGCCCGGCCACGGCAGCAGCGCCTCCCGGCCGAAGCCTGCCATCCGCAGGCCGTGATTCACCGTATGCGCGCGCAGCCACTCGCCCAGACCCAGGTGTTCCAGCTCGGCGGTGGCCCGCGGCGTCAAGCCGTCACCACAGGTCTTGTCGCGCGGGAACACCGCGGAATCGAGCAGCAGCACGTCGCGACCGGCCCGCGCGGCCCAGGCCGCCGACGCCGATCCCGCGGGTCCGGCCCCGACCACCAGCACCTCGACGTGGGCAGGCAGCGGCGCGCCTGCCCCCGGCGGGCCGGCGGCGGCAGCGGAGTGTGACCACGCAGGCCCGCGAGGGCGGGCGCCAGGGGCACCGCGGTCGGCGGGGGTGAGATCCGGTGAACCCATGGCTCAATACTGGCACCCCCGGCCGCTGTGCGAGAGTGTCGGGTACACCGGGAATAGTCACTGTGTGACCGTGTTCATCGGCCCTGGCGCCGGAACACGCTAGGTTGCTACCCGTCGGGGTCGGACGCATCGCTGGGAGAAGATAATGAGCACATCGGCTGTGAGCGACGAGAGCACCGTGGTTGCCGGGGTAGATCTCGTCGATCCCGAACTCGCCGCCACCGTGCGCGACGGCCTGGCCGCGGTCGAGAAATTGCTCGTCGACGAACTCTCCGACGGTGAGGAATTCCTGCAGGAAGCGGCGCTGCATCTCGCCCGCGCGGGCGGCAAGCGCTTCCGGCCGTTGTTCACCGTGCTCACCGGTCAGCTCGGTCCCAATCCCACCGATCCGGCCCTGGTCACCGCGGGTACCGTGGTGGAGCTGGTGCACCTGGCCACGCTGTACCACGACGACGTGATGGACGAGGCGCCCCAGCGGCGCGGCGCCGTCAGCGTCAACGCGCGGTGGGGCAACAACATCGCGATCCTGGCGGGCGACTACCTGTTCGCCCACGCCTCCCGCCTGACCTCGACGCTGGGCCCCGACGCGGTCCGCATCATCGCCGAGACCTTCGCCGAGCTGGTCACCGGCCAGATGCGGGAAACCATGGGCGCCAAGCAGACCCAGGACCCGGTCGAGCACTACCTGCGCGTGGTCTGGGAGAAGACCGGCTCGCTCATCGCCGCCGCGGGCCGCTTCGGCGGCACCTTCTCCGGCGCGGGCCCCGAGCACGTCGAACGGCTGGCCCGCCTCGGCGACGCCGTCGGCACCGCCTTCCAGATCTCCGACGACATCATCGACATCTCGTCCTCGGCCGAGCAGTCCGGCAAGACGCCGGGCACCGACCTGCGCGAGGGCGTGCACACCCTGCCCGTCCTCTACGCGCTGCGCGAGTCCGGCGCCGACGGTGACCGCCTGCGCACCCTGCTGGCACGCCCCCTGGAAACCGACGCCGAGGTCGAGGAGGCGCTGGAGCTGCTGCGCCGTTCGCCCGGCATGGCCCAGGCCAAGGAGAAGCTGCAGGAATACGCCGACCTCGCCGACACCGAACTGGCCGCGCTCCCGGCGGGTCCGGCCAACGACGCCCTCAGCCGCCTCGTCCGCTACACCATCGAGCGGGTGGGCTGACCAGGAACTATCGCCGCCACGCAGTCGTTGACCAAACGCGAAGCAACATCGGATTTCGCGCGAACATGGGTGACTCGCCGGGTACGCCCAGAACTGTTCACGTGGTCGACCGCAGGCCCGACGCCTGACGAACCAAGCGCCTGACGACCGGCAAGAGGCGCGGGGAGGCGGAAATGCCCAATGGGATCAGAACATTCGGTTTGATGGTCGGGCTGTCGGCGCTGATCGTCGCCATCGGGGCGATGTTCCGCAGCCCGACGATCCTGATCATCTCGATCGTGCTGGCCGTCGGCATGAACGCCTACGCCTACTTCAACAGCGACAAACTGGCGCTGAAGGCGATGCACGCGCAACCGGTCAGCGAACTGGAAGCGCCGGTCATGTACCGGATCGTGCGCGAGCTCGCGACCACGGCCCGCCAGCCCATGCCGCGGCTCTACATCAGCCCGACCAACGCGCCCAACGCGTTCGCGACCGGGCGTAATCCCCGCCACGCCGCGGTGTGCTGTACCAGCGGCATCCTGCAGTTGCTCGACGAGCGGGAACTGCGCGCGGTGCTCGGACACGAGCTGTCGCACGTCTACAACCGCGACATCCTGATCTCGTCGGTGGCCGGCGCGATGGCCTCGATCATCACCGGCCTGGCCAATATGGCGTTCTTCGCGAGCTCGTTCGGCAGCAGGGACGGGCAGGGCCCGAACATCATCGCCGTGCTGCTGGTCTCGCTGCTCGGCCCGATCGCGGCGGGCCTGATCAAGATGGCCGTCTCACGGTCCCGGGAGTACCAGGCCGATCAGTCCGGCGCCGAACTCACCGGTGACCCACTGGCGCTGGCCTCGGCCCTGCGCAAGATCGAACGCGGCGTCCAGGTGGCCCCGCTGCCGCCGGATCCCCAACTCACCAGCGAATCGCACCTGATGATCGCCAACCCGTTCCGCGCGGGCGATCGCATCG
Organism: Nocardia sp. No.11; assembly: GCF_038752175.1. Classification (NCBI taxonomy): domain Bacteria; kingdom Bacillati; phylum Actinomycetota; class Actinomycetes; order Mycobacteriales; family Nocardiaceae; genus Nocardia; species Nocardia sp. No.11. Next base: position 57,818 of record NZ_JBCGFB010000007.1, read on the forward strand.
CCCGCTGGTACTCCACGCATCCGCCGATGGAGGAACGCATCAAGCGGCTGGAGGAGCTGGCGGGCGGCGAGCACCGCTGCTGACGTCACCACCACGTTTTCGGCCGCCTCGCCGCCGAGCAGCGAGACGGAACGCCGAAGGCGCAGTATCGCTGCTCGGCGGCGAGGTCACGAGGCCGAAAACCCGCGGCGCCAGCCGCTAGCGATAATTCACGAACTGCAGGGCGATACCGAAGTCCTCGCCCTTGAGCAGCGAGATCACGGCCTGCAGATCGTCGCGCTTCTTGCTGCTGACCCGCAGTTCCTCGCCCTGGATCTGCGCCTTCACGCCCTTGGGGCCCTCGTCGCGGATCTTCTTGGAGATCTTCTTCGCCTTCTCGGTGTCGATGCCCTGCACCAGCGTGCCGGTGATCTTGAACACCTTGCCCGAGGCCTGCGGCTCGCCGGCATCGAACGCCTTGAGCGAGATGTCGCGCCGGATCAGCTTCTCCTTGAACACCTCGAGCGCGGCCTTGACCCGCTCCTCGGCGTTCGCGGTCAGCACGATGGCTTCCTCGCCCGACCACGCGATCGCCGCATCGGTGCCCTTGAAGTCGTAGCGGGAGTTCAGCTCCTTCTCCGCCTGGTGCAGCGCATTGTCGACCTCCTGCCGATCGACCTTGCTCACCACGTCGAATGACGAATCAGCCACACTGCGCTCCTGTCCCTCACGGTCTGCCAACGGGTGGGCCGACAGGTGTGCCGGCCACCGAGACAGTTGTACCCGTATGCCCCCGTCGACCGTGCTCGCAGGGTCGTTGTGCAGGCGGTTTGCATTGGGGGTGTGGGTTCGTTGTAAGCTGCTCAGCGCACCGGAAACGGCGCACAAGGCAGATTGCCCGAGCGGCCAATGGGAGCAGACTGTAAATCTGTCGGTGAAAGCCTACGTAGGTTCGAATCCTACATCTGCCACATCGAACCCCGTCGATCATCACGATCGGCGGGGTTCTTTGGTTCGTGGCCTCGTCCGCCTCTCCGCGATTCTGCGTCCCGTCCGGGAGCTCGACTGTGCGTTCTCGGGCTCGCGTCGTTCTGGCACGGCGTCGAGGTGGCCGGGGGAGTTACCCATGCACCTGCGTGATCAGTGGGTTGCGGGTCGGTAAAAATGGGGTCTCACCAGGCGATTTGGTGCTCTTCGGTGGAAGTGTGTAATCTCTTTCAGGACGCCGGAGCACGGGGTCGCTCGGATCGGTTCGCCGACCAAGACCTTGTGCCACGTAGTCATGCCCCCTTAGCTCAGTCGGCAGAGCGTTTCCATGGTAAGGAAAAGGTCAACGGTTCGATTCCGTTAGGGGGCTCGCCGGATTGCCGGTGGTGACCGACTTTCCCGCCGGCCCACCGTAACAGGTCCGCCGTGGCGGTGTAGCTCAGTCGGTAGAGCAAACGACTCATAATCGTTGTGTCGCCGGTTCAAGTCCGGCCATCGCTACCAATAACGACTCAGCCCAGACCGGAAAGAAGGCAAATCGTGGCCGCGAAGTCCACCGATGTCCGGCCAAAGATCACCTTGGCCTGCGAAGAGTGCAAGCACCGCAACTACATCACCAAGAAGAACCGGCGCAACGACCCGGACCGCCTCGAGCTGAAGAAGTTCTGCCCGAACTGCGGAACCCACCGGGCGCACCGCGAGTCGCGCTGATTCACCAAGCTTTGCCGAAAGGCCGGACGAGAGTCCGGCCTTTCGTGCGTTTCCGGGGTCGGTACGGTACCCGCCCGAGTGGGTGAATACACCCCGCTCGACGTTGTGACCCGGCTACGTGTGAGTAAGGTCCACGGTGTGACAGTGAACACCGGAACCGACGAAGCGGTCACCGCCGCAGCCGCCGCACCGGTCGATCCCGCCGCGCACGCCGCGGCGATGGTCGGCCACCACTACCGTGTCGACGACTACTACGAGGTCGGCCGCGAGAAGGTGCGCGAATACGCCCGTGCCGTGCAGGACTACCACCCGGTGCACTGGGAGGAAGACGTCGCACGTGAGTACGGCCACGACGGCCTGCTCGCCCCGCTCACCTTCATCTCGCTGGTGGGCATCCTCGCCCAGCGCAAGCTGTTCGAGCAGATCGTCACGGGCTACGACCTGAGCCAGATCATGCAGACCGATCAGATCCTGGAGTTCCACCGCCCTATCCGGGTGGGCGACCAGCTGACCTGTGATGTGTACCTGCATTCCTTCCGGCAGGCTTTCGGCGGCGACATCATCGTGACGAAGAACATCGTCACCGCCCAGGACGACGAGCTGGTGCTCACCACCTACACCACGCTCATCGGCCGCAGCGGCGGTGACATCGATCCCACGATGTCGGACGCGGTGCGCAACATCCTGATGCACGGCCTCGAGGAGCCCGCTCATCACGCGCCCGTCGACGCGCACACCGGGATCACCCCGGATCCGGTCACCAAGCAGCCGGCCCCGTTCTTCAGCACGCGCGCCCTGTCCTTCGACAGCGTGTCGGCCGGTGATGAACTCCCGCCGCGCACCGTCCGGCTCACCCGTGGCGATCTGGTTAACTACGCGGGCGTGTCCGGCGACGCCAATCCGATCCACTGGAGCGACGAGATCGTCAAGCTCGTCGGCCTCGACGACGTGGTCGCGCACGGCATGCTGACGATGGGTCTCGGCGGCGGTTTCGTCACCTCCTGGCTCGGCGATCCCGGCGCCGTCAAGGAGTACAACGTGCGCTTCACCAGCCCGGTCTACGTCGGGTCCGACGCACCGGCCGAGGTCGAGTTCACCGGTAAGGTGAAGTCGGTCGATCCGGAGACCAGGACCGCGGTCGTCGCCATCACGGCGAAGTCGGCGGGCAAGAAGATCTTCGGGCGGGCCACGGCTACCGTTCAGCTGTCCTGACCTGGTCGGCTGTCCCGGATTGGCAAATACCGCACGCGGTAACGTACACTCGGGACTCTGGGGTCACCGGCTGCTGCGCGCTGATCTTCCCGGGGACATGATCCCCATGGAAGCGGCGCGCATGTTGTGTGGCACCAGAGCTCGATAATCGAATATCGACTGTGGTTGGGCACTACAGCTCAGGCTGGTCCAACCGAAGGGGCGTAGCTCAATTGGCAGAGCAGCGGTCTCCAAAACCGCAGGTTGCAGGTTCAAGTCCTGTCGCCCCTGCCCTGAATGCCAGCGACGAGGAAGGATCGACGTGAGCGAGCGGAGCGAGCGAGCCATCAGGCCAGCGCGCTTCGCGCACGGCGGATCCGAGCGAAGCGAGGAGACGACGTGAGCGACGAGCGGGATACTCGCGCCGAAGACGGCGACGACACCGCCGCTGCCACTCGGCCGAGCGGCAAGCGGACAGCTCGCCGTGCGCGCACGTCGGATGCTCCGGCGGACACCGGTTCGGTGGCGACGCTCGACCGGTCCTCCTCGCGCAAGGCAGACAAGACTGCTGGGAAGGCCACGTCGGGCAACCCGTTCAAGCGGCTGCTCAGGTTCCTGCGAGAAGTTATCGCGGAACTGCGCAAGGTGATCTGGCCCAACCGGAAGCAGATGGTCACCTATACGACCGTCGTTCTGGTGTTCGTGGTCTTCATGGTCGCGTTCATATTTGGGCTGGATACGGCGTTCATCAAGGGTGTCGACTGGCTGTTCGGCTGATCGCCGACACCAACGCCGGTAGCCGATCCCGGGCCGGAACGGCGGAGTGTGCGCTCCGCGCCCCCGACCCGGCCCAGAGGATGTAGTGACGACACAGGAAGCGAGTGCCTCAGTGAGCACCCCGGAGAACGAAACAAACGACGAGTTCCCGGTCGACGACGCCGTGGCGGAGACCGCCACCGACGAGGTCGATGCCACCACCGAGGTCGCTGACGCCGACGAGACCGTCGTCGAGGACGTCGCCACCGAGGAAGACCCCGAAGCCGACCCGGTCGAGTCGATGAAGGCCAAGCTGCGCCGCGTCCCCGGCGACTGGTACGTCGTGCACTCCTACGCCGGCTACGAGAACAAGGTCAAGACCAACCTCGAGACCCGCGTGCAGAACCTCGGCCTCGAGGACTACATCTTCCAGGTCGAGGTGCCGACCGAAGAAGTCACCGAGATCAAGAACGGCCAGCGCAAGCACGTCAACCGCAAGGTGCTGCCGGGCTACATCCTGGTCCGGATGGAACTGAACAACGAGTCGTGGGGTGCGGTCCGCAACACTCCCGGCGTCACCGGTTTCGTCGGTATGACCGGCGGTGGCCCCGGCGCCAAGCCGACCCCGCTGACCATCAACGAGGTCGTGAAGTTCCTGGTTCCGGCCGGTGCGCAGCAGAAGAAGGCGGCCGCGGCGGCAGCCTCCTCGACCGGCGCCGAGTCCACCGGCGAGGTGTCGGCCAAGCCGATCATCGAGGTCGACTTCGAGGTCGGCGAGTCGGTGACCGTGATGGACGGCCCGTTCGCGACGCTGCCCGCCAGCATCAGCGAGGTCAACGCCGAGCAGCAGAAGCTCAAGGTGCTCGTCTCGATCTTCGGTCGCGAGACCCCGGTCGAGCTGAACTTCACCCAGGTCTCCAAGATCTAGCTCGAACCAGCTTCGCAACGGCACCGCCTCGGCGGTGCCGTTGTCGTTGTACGACCTCCCCGCCTGCGGCCGCCACGGTGGGGTTCGGTAGAGTGTGACAGTTCGTGTGTAGACCCGCTCCAGGCGTTTTCCGCCCGGTGTGACGGTCGTGCGCGAATGCCGGGCTTGGACCCGGCGTGGGAGCGATCCCGCAACAGGCTTACGGCAACCGTAAGGAACCGAAACCCAAGGAAGAAAGATGCCCCCCAAGAAGAAGAAGCTCGCCGGGATCATCAAGCTGCAGATCCAGGCCGGTGCCGCGAACCCGGCTCCTCCGGTCGGCCCCGCGCTCGGTCAGCACGGCGTCAACATCATGGAGTTCTGCAAGGCGTACAACGCCGCGACCGAGTCGCAGCGTGGCAACGTCATCCCGGTCGAGATCTCGGTGTACGAGGACCGGACGTTCGACTTCAAGCTGAAGACCCCGCCCGCCGCGCGTCTGCTGCTCAAGGCCGCCGGTGTGCAGAAGGGCTCGGCCGAGCCGCACAAGACCAAGGTCGCCAAGGTCACCATGGACCAGGTCCGGGAGATCGCCAAGACCAAGGCCGAGGATCTCAACGCCACCGATCTCGATCAGGCCGCGAAGATCATCGCCGGTACCGCGCGTTCGATGGGTATCACCGTCGAAGGCTGAGCGACTACTCGCTCACTGTGGGAGGGCCGGCCAGGCCCGTAACACCACATCTGAACTCGAACATTAAGGACAGAGAAACATGGCAAAGCGAAGCAAGGCGTATCTCGCCGCTGCTGAGAAGGTCGATCGCGACAAGCTGTACTCCCCGCTGGCCGCTGCGCGCCTGGCCAAGGAGACCGCGACCACCAAGACCGACGCGACCGTCGAGGTCGCCGTTCGTCTCGGCGTCGACCCCCGTAAGGCCGACCAGATGGTCCGCGGCACCGTCAACCTGCCGCACGGCACCGGTAAGACCGCCCGCGTCATCGTGTTCGCCGCCGGCGAGAAGGCCGCCGAGGCCGAGGCCGCCGGTGCCGACGCCGTGGGCGCCGAGGACCTGATCGAGCGGATCCAGGGCGGCTGGCTGGACTTCGACGCCGCGATCGCCACCCCGGACCAGATGGCCAAGGTCGGCCGCATCGCGCGTGTCCTGGGCCCGCGCGGTCTGATGCCGAACCCGAAGACGGGCACCGTCACCAACGATGTGACCAAGGCCGTCAACGACATCAAGGGCGGCAAGATCAACTTCCGCGTCGACAAGCAGGCCAACCTGCACTTCGTCATCGGCAAGGCGTCGTTCGACGACGCCAAGCTGGTGGAGAACTACGGCGCCGCGCTGGACGAGATCCTGCGTGTGAAGCCGTCGACCGCCAAGGGTCGCTACGTCAAGAAGATCACGGTTTCGACCAACACCGGACCGGGCATCCCGGTGGACCCGAACCGCACCCGCAACCTTCTCGACGAGGATGCGTGAGCTTCGACTGACAGGTAGCTCCTGATCGACCACGAGGGTGGGAACGCACTGCGTTCCCACCCTCGCGGTCTTTCCGCTCAGTCCTTCTTGCGCCAGCCGAGCAGGACCGATTCGCCGTCCTGCGGCTTCCACGGCAGGAAGATCGCGACGATCACCGCGCAGACGGCGACCGCGCCCGCCGCCACCAGGGACGCGGTGTGCGCACCCTGTAGCGTCGCGGTCTTCATGGCGACGATGAGGTTCTCGCGCTGGGTTTCCAGGAACGGCGTCAGTTCACGCTTACGCAGCTCCAGCACGCTGAGTGGACTGGCCTTGACCAGGCTCTTCTCATTGGCGTTCATGATCGCGAGCGGGATGGCGTCGACCCGGGCGCCGATGCGGCCGCTGTAGTACGAGGCCACGATCGAGCCGAGTACCGCGACGCCGAGGGTGCCGCCGATCTCGCGGGTGGTGTCGTTGACGGCCGAGCCCGCGCCCGCCTCGTCGAGCGGCAGCGCCGACATGATCGACTCCGTGGCCGGGCCCTGCACGATGCCCAACCCCAGCGCCATCGACACCATCGATGGCAGCACGCCGATCAGATAAGTGCTGTCGACGGTGACCTGGCCGCCCAGATAGAGGCCGAGTCCGGTGAGCAACAGCCCGATCACCAGCACCGCGGTGGTGCCGACCCGCTGGGCGAGCAGCGTCGCCACCGGTGCGCCGATCGCGACCGAGAACGCGAACGGCAATGACGCGATACCGAATTCGAGCGGGGTGTATTCCCGCACGCCCTGGAAATACTGGGTGATCAGAAACAGGAATCCGAACATCGAGAAGTACGCGATGGCAATGGCCAAGGCGGGCAATGAGAATCGGCGGTTGCGGAACAGTCGCATATCGAGAATTGGAGCCGCGGTGCGCAATTCCCACGTGACGAAAGCGGCGAGCAGAACGACACCGAGCGCCGCGGTGCACAGGGTGGTGAGCGAGAGCCAGCCGTTGTGCGGTGCCTCGATGATGGCCCACACCACCAGCGTGATGCCCGCGACGGACAGCAGGATGCCGGGCAGATCCAGCCTGCCGACCTGTTCGGCGCGTGATTCCGGCACCCAGATCAGCGTCGCGACAAGTGCGACCAGCGCCACCGGCACATTGATCCAGAACACCGAGTGCCAGCTGAAGTGTTCGAGCAGCCAGCCGCCCGAGATCGGGCCGATGGCGATGGCGAAGCCCGCCATCGCGGTCCAGGCGGCGATGGCAAGCGCGCGTTCGCGCTTGTCGGTGAAGATGTTGATGATCAGGGCCAGGGTGGCCGGGAAGACGGCGGCGGCGAAGACACCCATCGCCGCGCGGGCCGCGATGACCTGCGTCATCGACTCGGCGAGCGCGCCGCCCACCGACATCACCGCGATGCCGATGAGACCCACGATCATGATCCGGCGGCGACCGTAGCGGTCACCGAGATTGCCTGCGGCGAGCAGCAATCCGGCGAAGGTGAGCGTGTAGGCGTCGACGACCCACTGCAGGCCGGAGACTCCGGTCTGCAGTTGGACGCCGATGGAGGGGAGGGCGACGTTGACGATGGTGTTGTCGAGGACGACCAGCAGTTCGGCCAGGCAGATGACGACGAGTGCGAGGAATCGCTGCGGACGCCGGTCCAGCAGCACTGATGGAGCGACTATGGAGGTTGCCATAGTTGAGAAGTGAAGCAGGTTACTGTCACCGAACGTAACACCTTTCCGGTGAGATTGCTGCCACTTCGACCCATCGAATGTGAACTGGGCCACAAATCGACACCGGCGAATTCAGCGCTGCCGGGGGCGTTTTGGCAGATCGGGGCAGGTGCCGGTACAGTGGACTCCGGTCATCGACATGTTCGATGGCTACCCATTCGTTCTACCGAAGACCGTTGGTCGTCGATGCCGCTTGCGTGGTGTCGATCGAAGGTCCGGCGACATTGCCGGCGGCCCACGCAGGGAGAGCTGAGGCCGATATTTTCGCGCCCCGGTACGCCTTGCGTCCGGGGCGTTAGTTTTGTCGCCGGCCCCTGAATTCGGTAGTGCGCGTTCACGAACCGACATCAGAGAGGAGGCGAAGTATGGCGAAGCCTGAAAAGGTCACCGCTGTCGCGGAGATCGCGGAGCAGTTCAAGAACTCCACGGCCACTGTTGTCACGGAATACCGTGGTCTTTCGGTCGGCAAGCTCACCGAGCTGCGTCGCGCGCTCGGCGCCGAGGCCACGTACTCCGTCGCCAAGAACACCCTGGTCAAGCTCGCGGCCGCGGAAGCGGGCGTCGAGGGCCTGGACGACTTGTTCGTCGGACCGACCGCCATCACCTTCATCCAGGGTGAGCCGGTCAACGCCGCGAAGGCCCTCAAGACCTTCGCCAAGGACAACAAGGCGCTCATCATCAAGGGCGGCTACATGGACGGCGCTGCGCTGTCCGTGTCCGAGGTCGAGAAGATCGCCGACCTGGAGACCCGCGAGGTCCTGCTGGCCAAGCTGGCCGGTGCGATGAAGGGCAACATGTCCAAGGCTGCCGGGCTGTTCTCGGCTCCTGCCGGTCAGGTGGCCCGTCTGGCCGCCGCGCTGCAGGAGAAGAAGCAGGCCGAAGGCGCTGCCGAGTAATACCCCCGTGTGGGTGTTACCGCCCGCGCGAACAGACATTCACTACCGAAAGGAACAATCATGGCCAAGCTGTCCACCGAAGAGCTGCTCGAGGTTTTCTCGGAGATGACCCTGCTGGAGCTGTCGGGCTTCGTGAAGGCGTTCGAGGAGAAGTTCGAGGTCACCGCCGCTGCCCCCGTCGCCGTTGCCGCCGCGGGTGCCGCCCCGGCCGCCGCTGACGCCGCCGAGGAGCAGGACGAGTTCGACGTCATCCTCGAGGGTGCGGGCGACAAGAAGATCCAGGTCATCAAGGTGGTCCGTGAGATCGTCTCCGGCCTGGGCCTGAAGGAAGCCAAGGACCTGGTCGAGGGTGCCCCGAAGCCGATCCTGGAGAAGGTCACCAAGGAGGCCGCCGAGGCCGCCAAGGCGAAGCTGGAAGAGGCCGGCGCCAAGGTTGCCGTCAAGTAATTCGGCACCAGCCGTTGCGAACGGGCGGTCCCACTCGGGGCCGCCCGTTTGTTATTTACCCAGACATGCGAAAGTGATCTCAGTCGTGAGTTCCGGTCGGGGTTACTCTTCAGTCATGTAGGGGTGTGCCCCGTCTCACTGATGGGTTACAGTGACCGGACCCACAGTGTCGTGACGCACCGCCGTGATGTGAGCGCGCGGTCAGCGGGGTGGGGTGCTCGCAGGGAACAATGGAGGTAGGCGTGGGCGTCGAGGTCAGGACCGAGGGTGTAACAAAATCCTTCGGTTCGCAGCGAATTTGGCAGGATGTGTCGATCACGCTCCCTTCGGGTGAGGTGAGCGCCCTGCTCGGCCCTTCTGGTACGGGTAAGTCGGTGTTCCTGAAGTCGCTGATCGGTCTGTTGCGGCCCGAGCGCGGCTCCATCTTCATCGATGGCACCGATATCACCACCTGCTCCAACAAGGAGCTCTACGAGATCCGGAAGCTGTTCGGCGTCCTTTTCCAGGACGGCGCGCTCTTCGGCTCGATGAATCTGTTCGACAACATCGCTTTCCCGCTTCGTGAGCACACGAAGAAGTCGGAAACCGAGATCAAGCGCATCGTCATGGAGAAGCTCGAGCTGACCGGTCTGCTCGGCGCCGAGGGCAAACTGCCCGGCGAGATCTCCGGCGGTATGCGCAAGCGCGCCGGTCTGGCCCGCGCCCTGGTGCTCGACCCGCAGATCATCCTCGTCGACGAGCCCGACTCCGGTCTGGACCCGGTGCGTACGTCGTACCTGGCGCAGCTGCTGCTCAATATCAACGCCCAGATCGACGCCACGATCCTGATCGTGACGCACAACATCAACCTGGCCCGTACCGTGCCGGACAACATCGGCATGCTGTTCCGCCGCCAGCTGGTCATGTTCGGCCCCCGCGAGGTGCTGCTGACCAGTGACGAGCCGGTGGTCAAGCAGTTCCTCAACGGCCGCATGATCGGCCCGATCGGTATGTCCGAGGAGAAGGACGAGGCGCAGATGGCGCGCGAGCAGGCGCTCGTCGACGCCGGTCACCACCACGGTGGCGCCGAGGAGATCGAGGGCATCATCCCGCAGATGAAGGCGGAGCCGGGCATGCCGGTCCGCCAGGCCGTCTTCCGTCGTCAGGCGCGTGTGCGCGAGATCATGCACACCCTGCCGCACGCGGCTCAGGTGGCGATCCGGGAGTCGCTCGACCAGTCCGACGACACCCAGGTGATGGCCGCCTACGGCAGCGAGCACCCCACCGCGGCCTTCGACACCAAGACGATTCCGCACGGCCAGATCAACGGCTGAGCGCACCCGGCGACACCAGCGAGCCCCGGCCGTCACGGCCGGGGCTCGCTGCGTTCACGGCCGGAAAACAGGCTCTGAACGGGTGTTTCGCGGGTTGGCGTCTTCGGCGTGTCGCGGGTAAAATAGCCGCGGTTCCGGCCGGGGATGTCCAGCGCGCCAGGCGATCTCACTTCTCGGACAGACCCCGCCGCGCCACTTGACGAGGCGCGCGCGAACCGTCACCCTATTCACAGCAGTGTCAGCTGCGCAGGGGCTCCAGCGCCCAGAACGACCGACGCGGCCAGCGTCACGGGAGTTCGGCGCGTTTGCCGTGTGAGCGGTCGCACGGATGGTATGTTGACACCCCTCTGTATGTGGGTGTAAGTTTGGACGTTGCGCTGGCTGCCTCCTGTCCACACCTTGATTCGCACACGTAAGTTCCACCTTCCGGTGTTACTTCCGCTGCTGCCTGTTCGGGTTTCGTTCGGGTTGTAACCAGCGGAATTCGTAGCAGACAAGCGACGGTCGCGGACCACCACGCGACGCGCGTGAGGTGCTGGAAGGACGCATCTTGGCAGTCTCCACCCAGACCAAGGCTGGAATCCCCGGAGCCCCGTTGAGGGTTTCGTTCGCGAAGATCCGAGAGCCCTTGGAGGTGCCCGGACTTCTCGACCTACAAACGGACTCGTTCGCCTGGTTGGTCGGTACCCCCGACTGGCGTGAGAAGGCGGCCGCACGCGGCGACGTCGGTCTCGCAGGCGGCTTGGAGGAGGTGCTCGAGGAGCTCTCGCCGATCGAGGACTTCTCCGGTTCGATGTCCCTGTCGTTCTCCGATCCGCGCTTCGAAGAGGTCAAGGCCTCCATCGAAGAGTGCAAAGAGAAGGACATGACCTACGCGGCGCCCCTGTTCGTCACCGCGGAGTTCATCAACAACAACACCGGCGAGATCAAGAGCCAGACGGTCTTCATGGGTGACTTCCCGATGATGACCGACAAGGGCACCTTCATCATCAACGGCACCGAGCGCGTCGTCGTCTCGCAGCTGGTCCGCTCCCCGGGCGTCTACTTCGATCACAGCATCGACAAGGGCACCGAGAAGGACCTGCACAGCGTGCGCGTCATCCCGTCGCGCGGCGCGTGGCTGGAGTTCGACGTCGACAAGCGCGACACCGTCGGTGTCCGCATCGACCGCAAGCGCCGTCAGCCGGTCACCGTGCTGCTCAAGGCGCTGGGTTGGACCACCGAGGAGATCGTCGAGCGTTTCGGCTTCTCCGAGATCATGATGTCCACCCTGGAGAAGGACAGCACGCCCGGCCAGGACGAGGCGCTGCTCGACATCTACCGCAAGCTGCGTCCGGGCGAGCCGCCGACCAAGGAGTCCGCGCAGACCCTGCTGGAGAACCTGTTCTTCAAGGAGAAGCGCTACGACCTGGCGCGCGTCGGTCGCTACAAGATCAACAAGAAGCTCGGCATCCACGTGCACGAGCCGGTGACCTCCTCGGTGCTCACCAAGGAAGACATCGTCACCACCATCGAGTACCTGGTGCGTCTGCACGCCGGTGACCGCTCGATGACCGCCCCCGGTGGTGAAGAGGTCCCCGTCGAGATCGACGACATCGACCACTTCGGTAACCGTCGTCTGCGCACCGTCGGCGAGCTGATCCAGAACCAGATCCGGGTGGGCCTGTCCCGCATGGAGCGCGTGGTCCGCGAGCGGATGACGACTCAGGACGTCGAGGCGATCACGCCGCAGACCCTGATCAACATCCGTCCCGTCGTGGCTGCGATCAAGGAGTTCTTCGGAACCTCCCAGCTGTCGCAGTTCATGGACCAGAACAACCCGCTGTCGGGTCTGACCCACAAGCGCCGCCTGTCGGCGCTGGGCCCGGGTGGTCTGTCCCGTGAGCGCGCCGGCCTGGAAGTCCGAGACGTCCACCCGTCGCACTACGGCCGCATGTGCCCGATCGAGACCCCGGAAGGCCCGAACATCGGCCTGATCGGATCGCTGTCGGTGTACGCGCGGGTCAACCCGTTCGGCTTCATCGAGACCCCGTACCGCCGGGTCATCGACGGCAAGGTGACCGACGAGGTCAAGTACCTGACCGCCGACGAGGAAGACCGCTACGTTCGCGCGCAGGCCAACTCCCCGGTCGACGCCGAGGGCCGCTTCCTCGAGGAGAAGGTCCTCGTCCGCCGTGCGGGCGAAGAGGTCGAGTTCGTGACGCCGGCTCAGGTCGACTACATGGACATCTCGCCGCGCCAGATGGTGTCGGTCGCGACGGCCATGATCCCGTTCCTCGAGCACGACGACGCCAACCGTGCCCTCATGGGCGCGAACATGCAGCGTCAGGCCGTGCCGCTGATCCGTTCCGAGTCCCCGATCGTGGGCACCGGTATGGAGCTGCGCGCCGCGGTGGACGCCGGCGATGTCGTGGTGAACGAGAAGCCGGGTGTGGTCGAGGAGGTCTCGGCCGACTACGTCACCGTGATGGCCGACGACGGCAGCCGCAAGTCCTACCGGATGCGCAAGTTCAACCGCTCGAACCAGGGCACCTGCTCCAACCAGCGTCCGATCGTGGACGAGGGCCAGCGGGTGGAGAAGGGGCAGGTCCTCGCGGACGGCCCCTGCACCGAGAACGGTGAGATGGCGCTCGGCAAGAACCTTCTTGTCGCCGTCATGCCGTGGGAAGGCCACAACTACGAGGACGCGATCATCCTGTCGCAGCGCCTCGTGGAAGAGGACGTTCTCACCTCGATCCACATCGAAGAGCACGAGATCGACGCCCGCGACACCAAGCTGGGCGCCGAGGAGATCACCCGGGACATCCCGAACGTCTCCGACGAGGTGCTGGCCGACCTGGACGAGCGCGGCATCATCCGCATCGGCGCCGAGGTTCGCGACGGCGACATCCTGGTCGGCAAGGTCACCCCGAAGGGCGAGACCGAGCTGACCCCCGAGGAGCGCCTGCTCCGCGCGATCTTCGGTGAGAAGGCGCGCGAGGTGCGCGACACCTCGCTGAAGGTGCCCCACGGTGAGTCCGGCAAGGTCATCGGCATCCGCGTGTTCTCGCGCGAGGACGACGACGATCTGCCTCCGGGCGTCAACGAGCTGGTCCGCGTGTACGTGGCCCAGAAGCGCAAGATCCAGGACGGCGACAAGCTCGCCGGCCGCCACGGCAACAAGGGCGTCATCGGCAAGATCCTCCCCGTGGAGGACATGCCGTTCATGCCCGACGGCACCCCGATCGACATCATCCTGAACACCCACGGTGTTCCGCGTCGTATGAACATCGGCCAGATCCTCGAGACCCACCTGGGCTGGATCGGCAAGGCCGGCTGGAATGTCGACGTGGCCTCCGACGGCACCCGTCCGGACTGGGCGGCCTCGCTGCCCGAGGAAATGCTGGGTGCCCCGGCCGACTCGAACATCGCGACCCCGGTGTTCGACGGCGCCAAGGATGACGAGCTGACCGGTCTGCTCGGCTCGACCCTGCCGAACCGTGACGGTGAGCGCATGGTCGACGAGAACGGCAAGGCGACCCTGTTCGACGGCCGCTCCGGCGAGCCGTTCCCGTACCCGGTCGCGGTCGGTTACATGTACATCCTGAAGCTGCACCACCTGGTCGACGACAAGATCCACGCCCGTTCGACCGGTCCGTACTCGATGATCACGCAGCAGCCGCTGGGTGGTAAGGCGCAGTTCGGTGGTCAGCGTTTCGGTGAGATGGAGTGCTGGGCCATGCAGGCCTACGGCGCGGCGTACACGCTGCAGGAGCTCCTGACCATCAAGTCCGACGACGTGGTCGGCCGCGTGAAGGTCTACGAGGCGATCGTCAAGGGCGAGAACATTCCGGAGCCGGGCATTCCGGAGTCGTTCAAGGTGCTCCTCAAGGAACTCCAGTCGCTGTGCCTCAACGTGGAAGTGCTGTCCTCGGACGGCGCCGCGATCGAGATGCGTGATGGCGACGACGAGGATCTGGAGCGCGCCGCGGCGAACCTGGGCATCAACCTGTCCAGGAACGAAGCGGCCACCGTCGACGATTTGGCGAACTAGGTGGTGACGCGGGTGGCTGTCTCGGCAGCCACCCGCGGACCCGCGATCGGTAACTAGTGAACTTTTTGCTCGAATTCGACCCGAACAGGGGAAAGGAAGTTACGTGCTAGACGTCAACTTCTTCGATGAACTCCGGATCGGCCTGGCCACCGCTGAAGACATCCGCCAGTGGAGCTATGGCGAGGTCAAGAAGCCGGAGACCATCAACTACCGCACGCTCAAGCCGGAGAAGGACGGGCTCTTCTGCGAGAAGATCTTCGGCCCCACCCGGGACTGGGAGTGCTACTGCGGCAAGTACAAGCGCGTCCGCTTCAAGGGCATCATCTGTGAGCGCTGTGGCGTCGAGGTGACTCGCGCCAAGGTGCGCCGCGAGCGGATGGGCCACATCGAGCTGGCCGCACCCGTCACCCACATCTGGTACTTCAAGGGCGTTCCGTCGCGCTTGGGCTACCTGCTGGATCTGGCGCCGAAGGATCTCGAGAAGATCATCTACTTCGCCGCCTACGTCATCGTCGGTGTCGACGAGGAGCTGCGCCACAACGAGCTCAGCACCCTCGAGGCCGAGATGGAGGTCGAGAAGAAGGCCGTCGCCGATCAGCGCGACGCCGATCTCGAGGCCCGCGCGCAGAAGCTCGAGGCCGACCTGGCCGAGCTGGAGGCCGAGGGCGCCAAGTCCGACGTGCGTCGCAAGGTCAAGGACGGCGGCGAGCGCGAGATGCGTCAGCTGCGCGACCGCGCCCAGCGTGAGCTGGACCGCCTCGACGAGATCTGGACGACCTTCACCAAGCTGTCGGTCAAGCAGCTCATTGTCGACGAGGTGCTCTACCGCGAGCTCGTCGACCGCTACGGCGAGTACTTCACCGGTGCCATGGGTGCGGAGTCCATCCAGAAGCTGATGGAGAACTTCGACATCGACGCCGAGGCCGAGAACCTGCGCGAGACCATTCGCTCGGGCAAGGGCCAGAAGAAGCTGCGCGCGCTCAAGCGGCTCAAGGTCGTCGCGGCCTTCCAGGCCAACGGCAACTCGCCCATGGGCATGGTGCTCGACGCCGTTCCGGTGATCCCGCCGGAGCTGCGCCCGATGGTTCAGCTCGACGGTGGCCGTTTCGCCACCTCCGACCTGAACGACCTGTACCGCCGCGTGATCAACCGCAACAACCGCCTCAAGCGACTGATCGATCTGGGTGCGCCCGAGATCATCGTCAACAACGAGAAGCGGATGCTGCAGGAGTCCGTCGACGCGCTGTTCGACAACGGCCGTCGTGGCCGTCCGGTCACCGGACCGGGTAACCGCCCGCTGAAGTCGCTGAGCGATCTGCTCAAGGGCAAGCAGGGTCGTTTCCGTCAGAACCTGCTCGGCAAGCGTGTCGACTACTCGGGCCGTTCGGTCATCGTGGTCGGTCCGCAGCTGAAGCTGCACCAGTGTGGTCTGCCGAAGCTGATGGCGCTCGAGCTGTTCAAGCCGTTCGTCATGAAGCGTCTGGTCGACCTGAACCACGCGCAGAACATCAAGTCCGCCAAGCGGATGGTCGAGCGTCAGCGTCCCCAGGTGTGGGATGTCCTCGAAGAGGTCATCGCCGAGCACCCGGTGCTGCTGAACCGCGCGCCCACCCTGCACCGCCTGGGTATCCAGGCCTTCGAGCCCCAGCTGGTCGAAGGTAAGGCTATCCAGCTGCACCCGCTCGTGTGTGAGGCGTTCAACGCCGACTTCGACGGTGACCAGATGGCCGTGCATCTGCCGCTGTCGGCGGAGGCGCAGGCCGAGGCGCGCATCCTGATGCTGTCGTCGAACAACATCCTGTCCCCGGCGTCGGGTCGCCCGCTGGCGATGCCGCGTCTGGACATGGTGACCGGCCTGTTCTACCTGACTCGTCTCGACGAGAAGGGTGTCGGCACCTACCAGGCCGGCGGCAAGGACACCCCGGAGTCGGGCGTGTACTCCTCGCCCGCCGAGGCCCAGATGGCCGTCGACCGCGGTGAGCTCACCGTGCGTTCGATGATCAAGGTCCGGCTCACCGAGCAGCGCCCGCCGCGCGAGATCGAGGCGGAGCTCTTCCCGGAGGGCTGGCACCGCGGTGACGCGTGGCTGGCCGAGACCACCCTGGGTCGCGTGCTGTTCAACGATCTGCTCCCGGCGGACTACGCGTTCATCAACGAGCCGATGCCGAAGAAGCGGCAGGCCACGATCATCAACGATCTGGCCGAGCGCTACCCGATGATCGTCGTCGCCCAGACCGTCGACAAGCTCAAGGACGCGGGCTTCTACTGGGCCACGCGTTCGGGTGTCACCGTCTCCATGTCGGACGTGCTCGTTCCGCCGGAGAAGGCGGAGATCATGGAGCGGTACGAGGCCATGGCGGATCAGATCGAGAAGAAGTACCAGCGTGGTGCGCTCGATCACCAGGAGCGCAACAACGCCCTGGTCAAGATCTGGCAGGAAGCGACCGAAGAGGTCGGCACGGCGCTGCGTTCGCACTACCCGGCCGACAACCCGATCATCACGATCGTCGACTCGGGTGCGACCGGTAACTTCACCCAGACTCGTACCCTCGCCGGTATGAAGGGTCTGGTGACGAACCCCAAGGGTGAGTTCATCCCGCGCCCGATCAAGTCCTCGTTCCGTGAGGGCCTGACCGTGCTCGAGTACTTCATCAACACCCACGGTGCTCGTAAGGGTCTGGCCGACACCGCGCTGCGTACCGCCGACTCGGGTTACCTGACCCGTCGTCTGGTGGACGTCTCGCAGGACGTCATCGTGCGCGAGCACGACTGCGGCACCGAGCGCGGCATCGTCGTGCCGATCGCGGAGAAGCAGGCCGACGGCTCGCTCATCCGGGACGCGCACGTCGAGACCTCGACCTACGCCCGCACCCTGGCGACCGACGCCGTCGACGCGAGCGGCAACGTCGTCGTGGCCAAGGGCGCCGATCTCGGCGACCCGGCCCTGGAGGCGCTGCTCGAGGCCGGTATCACCGAGGTGAAGGTCCGCTCCGTGCTGACCTGCACCACCGGCACCGGCGTCTGCGCCACCTGCTACGGCCGCTCGATGGCCACCGGCAAGCTGGTCGACATCGGCGAGGCCGTCGGCATCGTCGCCGCCCAGTCCATCGGTGAGCCGGGTACCCAGCTGACCATGCGTACCTTCCACCAGGGTGGTGTCGCGGGTGACGACATCACCGGTGGTCTGCCGCGTGTCCAGGAGCTCTTCGAGGCCCGTGTCCCCAAGGGCAAGGCGCCGATCGCGGAGGTCTCGGGCCGGGTGCGCCTCGAGGACGACGACCGCTTCTACAAGATCACGATCATCCCTGATGACGGGTCGGACGAAGTCGTCTACGACAAGCTCTCGAAGCGTCAGCGTCTGCGTGTGTTCAAGCACGACGACGGCACCGAGCGCCTGCTGGCCGACGGTGACCACGTGGAGGTGGGTCAGCAGCTGCTCGAGGGCGCTGCCGATCCGCACGAGGTGCTGCGCGTGATGGGTCCCCGTCAGGTGCAGGTCCACCTGGTCCACGAGGTCCAGGAGGTCTACCGCTCGCAGGGTGTGTCGATCCACGACAAGCACATCGAGGTCATCGTGCGCCAGATGCTGCGTCGCGTGACGATCATCGATTCGGGTGCGACCGAGTTCCTGCCCGGTTCGCTCACCGAGCGCGCCGAGTTCGAGGCCTCGAACCGTCGCGTGGTGGCCGAGGGCGGCGAGCCCGCCTCCGGTCGTCCGGTGCTGATGGGTATCACCAAGGCGTCGCTGGCCACCGATTCGTGGCTGTCGGCGGCCTCCTTCCAGGAGACCACCCGAGTGCTGACGGACGCGGCCATCAACTGCCGCTCCGACAAGCTGATCGGCCTGAAGGAGAACGTGATCATCGGTAAGCTCATCCCGGCCGGTACCGGTATCAACCGTTACCGCAACATCCAGGTGCAGCCGACCGAAGAAGCCCGTGCCGCCGCGTACGCGGTGCCGTCCTACGACGACACCTACTACTCGCCGGACAGCTTCGGCTCCTCCACCGGTGCCGCGGTGCCGCTGGACGACTACGGCTTCAGCGACTACCGCTAAGCAGTAACCCGAACGCCCCGTTCCTGATTGGAACGGGGCGTTCGTCGTTTCCGGGTCAGCGGACTCGCGGGCAGGTTTTGCCCGCGATGTGGCAGCGTTCCTCGAAGCCGTGGGGGAGCCAGGAGCCGCTGATCAGTTGGGGGTGATGGGGGAATCTCGCATGGCTGGCAAGGAGGAACGCCGGCGTCGCCCACGGAGTCGCCAATTCGAGGTAGTGCGATGTGTTCGCTTCCGTGAATCGGATTCGCAGCCGGTCGGGTTGCGTCAATTCGAGGTGCTCCAACGCCGCCAGCGGGATTCGAG
This sequence comes from Nocardia sp. No.11, assembly GCF_038752175.1. Taxonomy (NCBI): domain Bacteria; kingdom Bacillati; phylum Actinomycetota; class Actinomycetes; order Mycobacteriales; family Nocardiaceae; genus Nocardia; species Nocardia sp. No.11. Next base: position 76,600 of record NZ_JBCGFB010000007.1, read on the forward strand.
ATGAGCGGTGTTGATTGGTGAGGTGAATTCGGAGATTCGTGAGGGTGATGCTGCCGCTCGGCTCGGAGAACCAGCGTGGTTGCATCGCCTGAGTGCGGGCCGCTGCCGCCGCGGCATTCGCGGCCTGCGCCGCCTCGGCGGCCGCCCGAACCATATGGACCGCCATATGTTCGTTTCGCCGTCTGGCATTGAAGGCTGCGGCATTTGCTGCCGTACGTGCCCGCTGCATATCGCGGCTCGAGCTGCCGCGCGGCGGCACGACGACCGGGGCATGCGGGACGACAGCCGCGATCACCGGCGTGGCGACAGTCGGCGGCGGAGGCGGCAGCTCGGGGCTGCGAAACGCCGCCCACATACCCTGCCCTTCCCCGAAACAGGTCTCCTGCTCGTCCATCAGAATCGATGTCGTGTGCGGCGCGAGCGCTGCCATCCCACCCGCCCGCAGCCGCGTTAGCATTTCGCAGGCATAGACCAGATGGTCGTCAACCCAATTCCAGCCGACCTGGGCGGCCAGCGCCCGTTCGACATCCGCCATCGGATCGTGCACTTTCACCACCTGAGTTATGCCACACTGGGCCATTCAGAATAGCGATGCTGTCAGGTTGCGGGGGTGCGTTTGCCTGCTCGGCGGGCGAAGTCGTCGAGGGCGTCGAGGACTTCTCTTGCCTGCCAGAGGCGGTTGCGGCGCATGCCGGTGAATTCGGTGAGTACGCCGACTTCGACCAAGGCGTTGATGGCGCGTACCGCGTTGGAGTCGGCGATGCCGAGTGCGTCCGCTGCGGTGGCGGCGTCGAAGACCGGCTGGCGCAGGGCGACGTCGATCAGGCGCCATGGGGTGGATCCGCGCCGGGCGCGGACCGCCGATTCCCACCGTTCGCGGATTCGGTGGATATCGGCGACCAGCAGGCGCGCGTTGCCGAGTGCGATGAAGGTGGCTTCGGCGACCTGGTGCACGATCGGTGCCGGGTCGCCGGCCCGATAGGCGGTGAGCGCGGCGAAATAGTCGTCGACGCGGGTCAGCAGTCCGGCGGCGATCGGGACCGTCGCCTGTTCGGTGACGCCCTTCGACCGCAGCATCGCGTGCAGCATCGCCCGCCCGGTCCGTCCATTGCCGTCGATGAACGGGTGAATCGTCTCGAAGTGCGCGTGTGCGAGGGCGGTATGAGCCAGCGCCGGAATGTCGTCGCGCCGGATGAACCGGAGCAGATCGTCGATCGAATCCGGTACGCGGGCGTGATGTGGAGCGACGAAGGCCGCACCATGTGGGCCCACATTGTCGCCACCGATCCACACCTGCTGGGCCCGCCACCGCCCGGCCGACTCCGGCTCGTGCACCATCAGCGCGGCATGCATCTCCAGGAGCAGACGCTCGTCGACCTCGCCGACCAGGTTCATCGCGGTCCGCATCGCACGGACATTGCCCACGATCTCGACCGCGTTGCGCTGGTCGGTGCCGCCGATCTCGGCCAGCGCGATCGCCTTGGCTCCCGAGGTCAGGTGTTCGATCTGGGAGGAGGACGCGGATTCGGTCCGCAGCAGGATCGCGCCGAACGGCGTGAGGTCGGCACCGACCAGGGTGTCGAACCGGGTGATCTCCACGGTGGCGGCGTCGGCGGCGGCCAAGACGTCCGAGGGCAGGCAGACGGACTGTTCGGCGATCGTCGGCACCACTGCGGCCCGGTACGGCCCCGTGTGCCGTGCACGCACTCGGCGTGAGAGCAACTCGGCCGGAATTGTCGGAGTCCAATCGTGAGACTCCCAGGTGACAGACGGCCACACGGCATCTGACGACATCCTGCCATCTTATCATCATTTATTCGATAAATGATCACACCTGGCGGGGATGGTCACGCTTCGGAGGATTCGGGGCGGCGGGAGGGGGCGGTGCGGGCGTGGGTGGCGTAGAGGGTGAGGCCGACGAAGGTGAGGCCGCCTACGAGGTTGCCTATGACTGTGGGGATTTCGTTCCAGATGAGGTAGTCGCCGAGGGAGAAGTCGCCGCCGAGGAGGAGGCCGGACGGGAACAGGAACATGTTGACGATGGAGTGTTCGAAGCCCATGTAGAAGAAGAGCATGATGGGCATCCACATGGCGATCACCTTGCCGGAGACCGAGGTGGACATCATGGCGGCGACCACGCCGGTGGAGACCATCCAGTTGCACAGGACGGCGCGGATGAAGAGGGTGAGCATGCCCGCGGCGCCGTATTCGGCGTAGCCGAGGGTGCGGGCCTCGCCGATCTCGCCGAGTTTCTGGCCGACGGCGCTGGGGTCGACGGAGAAGCCCATGGTCAGGATGATCGCCATCATGACGGCGACGGTGAACGCGCCGGCGAAGTTGCCGACGAAGACCAGGCCCCAGTTGCGCAGCATCGAGCGCACGGTGACGCCGCGGCGCTTGTCGAGCAGGGCCAGCGGGACCAGCGTGAAAACGCCGGTGAGCAGGTCGAATCCGAGCAGATACAGCATGCAGAAGCCGACCGGGAAGAGGACGGCGCCCAGCAGCGGCTGGCCGGTGTTGACGGTGATGGTGACCGCGAACGCCGCGGCGAGGGCGAGGATCGCGCCCGCCATGTAGGCGCGGATCACGGTGTCCCTGGTGGACATGAATGCCTTGGCTTCGCCCGCGTCGATCATCTTCTCGACGAAGTCCGCTGGTTTGAGATACGACATGTGACCCCTTCGTAGTGCTTCCAGCACAGTAGTTTTCGCCGCCGAGGTTGCCTCGCGATCACCGGAAGTTGCCACTCGGTAAATAGTGGTATTCCACTATGGCGGGCGGGTGCGGGCGGATGGCAGGCTGACGAAGTCCCCCACCGAGGAGCCCGTATGCAACCGATCATGAGCAAGTCCGCCGCCGCCGATCTCGTCGTCGCCGCCCGCATCCGCAAAGGCCTGACCTGGGCCGCCATCGCGGAATCGCTGGGCGCGCCGCTGGTCTGGACGACGGCGGCCCTGCTCGGTCAGCACCCGATGACCGAGGAGCAGGCGGCCGCGGCCTGCGCGCTCCTGGACCTGGACGAGACCGTCGCCGAGAGCCTGCGTCTGCAGCCCTCGCGCGGCGCCGACCCGGCGCAACTGGCCGATCCCACCATCTATCGCCTGGTCGAGGCGGTCTCGGTCTACGGCCCGGCGCTCAAGGCTCTCATCCACGAGGAATTCGGCGACGGCATCATGAGCGCCATCAACTTCAACATCGACATCGCCCGCCGCCCCCACCCCGACGGCGACCGCGTGGTCATCACCCTCGACGGCAAGTTCCTCGACTACCGCTGGTGATCGCGGTCCGCGCGCATCCCGTCACCCGCGATCTCGGTCGCGGTTCCTGATCCGGTCGAAGACCGCGCGCTGATCTTCCTCGGCCTGCCGGTCCTGACACGGTCGGCAACCCCACTGCGGCGAGACGTTGGTGACGCAGCATCCGCCCAGGATGTACTCGCCCCGCTCGGCGGCCTGGAACGACTCGAAGGTGGGGTAGCCGTAGAGGATCCGGAGCATCGGGCCATCGCATTCCGGGCAGCGCGGTGCGTTTTCCTGTGTGTTGGGCACCGGTAGAGCTTGCCGGATCGATGGTCACCGGAGAGCCGAATCGAGGTAGTCGGACGCGGGGTTCGCCGAGTCGCGCGGTGACCGCGTCGTCATCGCCGGCGCGGCCCTCGACCATCGCTGGTAGGTCAGGCCTCGGGGCGTGTCGGGACCGCGGCGACCGCCCGCGCCTCGGGGTCGCCGGCCGGCAGGGGTTCGGGTTCGCCGAGACGGACGATGATCACGCCGAGGAGAATCAGCGCGCCGCCGAGTAATTGGATCGGACGGGGGGCCTCGCCGAGCAGGGCCCAGGCGAACAGCAGGGCGGCCAGCACCTCGGTGAGGGCGACGAACGAGGCCAGCCGGGAACCCAGGCGGCGGGTGGCGGCGATGCCGGTGACGTAGGCGATCGCGGCGGTGACGATGCCGATCAGCAGGATCGGGACCCACCACGGCGTGCTGAAATCGTCGAACACGACTGTCGCGGTGGTGGCGTGCAGCGGCACGATGCCGACCAGGCCGGCCAGCACCAGCGTGACCCCGCCGATCAGCAGGCCGCCCGCGGCCAGGACCGTGCCGGGCAGCTCGCCGCCCTGGGCGGAGAGCACGAAATACGCGGCGGCGCCGATCATCGCGGCCAGTGCCCAGGTGATGCCGATCGGATCGGTCGACACCCCGGCGAGGATGTCGAGCACCAGCAGCAGTCCGGTGATGCCGAGCGCGGCACCGGCCAGGGTGGCCGCGCCGGGGCGCTGGCGGTGCCGTGCCCACATCCAGCCGACGACGGCGATCGGCGCGGTGTATTCGATCAGCAACGCCGCGCCGACTTCCATGTGGGCGACCGCGTTGAAGTAGGCCAGCTGGGTGCCGGCTACGGCGAGTAGCCCGTACAGCACGATCAGGGTCGCGTTGGCGCGCACCAGGTTCCAGTTCCCCCGGAGCTGGGGGAGGGCGACGGGCAAGAGGACGACTCCGGCGAGCAGTACGCGCGCGGCGACGACGGCGGCCGCGCTCCAGCCCGCGTTCATCAGCCCGCGCGCGAGTGGGCCGGACAGGCCGAACGAGGTGGCGGAGGCCAGCGCGAAGAGCAGGCCGGTGCGGATCCGGCTGCTCGCCAGTCCGTCATGAGTCAAAGTCGCCATGACTAATGACGGTAAGCAGGCTGCGGTAATATGTCAACGTGGTTTTCGCTCATGACACCGAGGCGGCGCTGCTGGCGGCGGTCGAACTGGTCAATTCCGCGGAGGACCCCGACACCCTCACCGGCACCGACCAGCTCGACGAGTTCTTCGTGCGGCACGTCTACACGGGTGTGTACACCGGCGACGCCGCGGAACTGGCCGCGGTGCGGGCCCTGCGCGCGCCGCTGCGCCGGATGCTCACCAGCGACCGGGACCGCGCGGTGGTCCTGGTGAACGAGACCCTGGCCGAGCATCGCGCGGTGCCGCAGCTGGTCCGGCACGGTGAGGTCGACTATCACGTACACGCCGTCCCGGCCGAGGCCCCGCTGCCGGTCCGCATCGCCGTCGAGACCGCGATGGCCATGATCGATCTGATCCGTGCCGACGACCTGAGTCGCCTGTCGATCTGCGCCGACGACACCTGCGACGGCCTGGTACTTGACCTGTCCCGCAACCGTTCCCGCCGCTACTGCAGTACTGCCTGCGGCAATCGCAACGCCGTCGCGGCCTACCGGGCCAGGCAGCGCTAGAGCGAGCGCACCTTCGGGCATTTCTTGCCCGCCAGGTGACACTTGTCCTCGAACCCGGCGGGCAGCCACGTCCCGTTGCGCAGCAGCGGATGGTGCGGGAAATGTCGCAGGGCCGCGGTGACGAAGATCAGGGGCGCCCAGGCGCTGCGGATCTGCAGTTGCTGGAGGGTCCCGGCGCGGTCGGGGAACCGGCAGCCGACCAGGTCGGGCGCGGTCAGGTCGACGCTCTCCAATGCCGACCAGTACAGCGAGAACGATCGCTCCGGGTTGGCCAGGTGAATCCGGTGCTGGGAGATCATCGCCGATCCCGGACGTTCGGCCACCCAGCGCGGTTGCGTCGCGGCCTCGGCCCGCAGCCGCCGCGACTCGTTGCGCACCGCGTTGCCCAGGTGGGCGACGGCGCCGAGGGGCGTCCGCCCGTCGGCGCGCACCTGGCCGCGCACCCACTTGCCGTTCCCCGGTCCGCGCCAGGTGAACCACTGGACGCCGCCGTCGGCGAAGCAGGTCTCGCCGGGGTCGAGCCGAACCCTGGTCGCGGTGGACGGTATCCGCTCGCCCCGGCCCGAAGCGAGCAGCTCGGCCACGCCGCACGTGTACAGCAGGTAGTCGTCGAACCAGGTCCAGCCCGCTTGCTCGGCCAGGGCCCGATCGATGTCGGCCAGCGGGTCGAACACGTCTCTCACCACCCACTCACAACGTGCGAACTCTCCTTCCGTCAACGGTAGCGGAGAGTCCGCACGCCACTCAGCGCTCGCTGTCGAGGGCTGCCATCTGCGCGGGCGCGTACCGCTCGCCCGCCACCGCCGCGGCCGGGGTGGCGGACTCGATCGCGGTCAGTTCCCGCTCGGTCAGCGCTATCCGCAGTGCGTCCAGGGTCTCGGTCAGGCGGGTGCGGCTGCGCGCGCCGATCACCGGGACGATGTCCTCGCCACGATGCAGGGCCCACGCGATCGCGAGCTGGGCGACCGAAACGCCCTTGGCGGCAGCGATTTCCGCGAGCGCCTCGACCAGGCGCAGATTGCGGGTGAGGTTCTCGCCCTGGAAGCGCGGGCTGTGGGTGCGGAAGTCGGTGGCGTCGGTGGGCGCGCCCGCGCGGAAGGTGTCGCTGAGCAGGCCGCGCGAGAGCACGCCGTAGGCGGTGATCCCGACACCGAGTTCCCTTGCCACCGGCAGGATCTCGTCCTCGATGCCGCGCGAGAGCAGCGAGTACTCGATCTGCAGATCGACGATCGGGTGCACGGCGGCGGCCCGGCGCAGCGTGTCGGCACCGACTTCGGACAGGCCGATGTGGCGGACATAGCCGGCTTCGACCAGGTCGGCGATGGCGCCGACGGTGTCCTCGATCGGCACCTCGGGATCGAGTCGGGCCGGGCGGTAGATGTCGATGTGGTCGACACCGAGCCGGGTGAGGCTGTAGGTGAGCGAATTGCGGACGGCGGCGGGCCTGCCGTCGAAGCCGGCGAAGGAGCCGTCCGGGCCACGCAGCGCGCCGAACTTCACGCTCAGCACCACGTCCTCGCGGGCCCGTTCGGCGATGGCCTTGCCGATCAGCAGTTCGTTGTGGCCGGCGCCGTAGAAGTCGCCGGTGTCGACGAGGTTGATACCAGCGTCGATCGCGGCGTGCAGGGTGGCGGTGGATTCGCGGTCGTCGGCGGCGCCGTACATGCCGGACATGCCCATCGCGCCGAGGCCGATGCGGCTGACCCGGGGACCGGTGTCGCCGAGGGAGGTCGAGGGGGAGTGTCGGAAATTCGTCATGACCTCAGCCTGCGTGGGGTGTGCCGGACGCGGCAGAGAGCGTTCATCGGGGGATCGCCGGTCCCTGGCTGGGCCGCGCGCGGTCGCGCACCATGGAGGGATGGACCGCTCCGAGCTCGCCGACTTCCTGCGCAGGCACCGCGAACAGCTGACGCCCGCCGACGTCGGCCTGCCGCCCGGGGTGCGCCGGCGAACTCCCGGGCTGCGCCGCGACGAGGTCGCCCTGCTCACCGGCATGTCGACCGACTACTACACCCGGCTGGAGCAGGCGCGCGGACCGCGCCCGTCGACCCAGGTGCTGGCCGCGCTGGCCCGGGCGCTGCGGCTGAGCGCCGACGAACGCGACCACCTGTTCCATCTGTGCGGTCATCAGTCCCCGGATCGGGAGCTGCGGGACAAGCACGTCGGGCCGGGTCTGCTGCACATGCTGTCCAAACTCGACGACACCCCGGCCGCCGTGATCACCGAGCTCGGCGAAGTGCTCGTCCAGAACCGCATGCACACCCTGCTGGCGGGCGATCACGGCGAGCGCAGCGGTCTCGACCGCTACTACGCCTGGCGGTGGTTCACCGATCCCGCCGCCAGGGCGGTGTTCCCGGAAGCGGATTGGGATCGGCTCAGCCGCAGCCATGTCGCCGACCTGCGCGCCACCGCGGCACGCCGGGCAGGCGACGCCGAAGTCGCCCACTACATCGCCGAATTACGCAGCACCAGTCCCGAATTCGAGGCGCTGTGGAACGAACACGAGGTGGCCGTGCGGGTCACCGACAGCAAGCGGTTCGCGCATCCCGAGGTCGGGCTGATCGACACGATCTGCGAGGTCCTGGTCACCAGGAACGCGGCGCAGCGGTTGCTCGTCTACCTGCCCAGGCCCGGGACCGACGCCGCCGAGAAGATGGCGTTGCTGCGCGTGATCGGTACCCAGCGGCTGAGTCCGGCGTGAGCGTCAGGGCGCCCCGGTGACGTAGGCGAGCGCGGTGTCGACGGCCGGTTGCCCGCCGGCCAGCGCGTACCCGGCCAGCGCGCCGATCGCCGCGCCTGCCACCGTCGCCACCGGCACGGTGATGAAGTCCAGGACGAACAGCCCGAGCGGGAACCCGAGGACGAAGCCGATCGCCGCCCCGATCACAGCGCCCTGGATGATCTGCGGCTGCAGTCGCTGGGTCTCGGCGAAGAAGCGTTCCTGCGCGCTGATATCGCGCACCGGGGTATCGGACTCGCCGACCGGAGTGAGGGTGAGGCTGGTGCCCGCCGCGTCGATGGCCGGCGTCAGCGGCACCTCGCGCTCACCGAGACGGACGACCATCGGCAGCGCGGCGATCACCGTGCCCGCGGCATCGGTCACGGTGACGACCTTCGCGTCGTGCACCAGCTGGAACCGGCCCGCGTCGAGCGTGGTCACCACGGCGCGCCGATCCTCGGACACGCCGACCTGGTAGTTCACGTCCTTGTCGACGCCGCGCAGCTGGACGCCGGGCTGGGTGCCGGCCGGTTCGGGCTCGGCGGTCCCGACTCCCGTGCCCGCCAGGGTGACCCCCACCGCCAGCAGCGCCGCGCCGATCACAGTGCCGATCCTCATCCCGCCAAGCCTCCCGCTGATCCACCGGGACCGAATCGTCCCGTTCGTCGCGGCAAACCTAACCGCTGAGCGGCTTTTCGGAAAGTTGTCGGGCGGTCAGCGCGACGCGGCCGACCGTCCCGCACCGGCATTCGGCCTGCGCGCGAAGTCCGGCGCGTGCTCGGGGCGGAGGCCGATACCGCCGAGGTACGCGGCGAGCCCGGCCAGCATCGGCACGGCGTCGACGACCCGCAGCGGCAGTGGGGCAGTGGTCAGCTCACCGCGCAGGGCGGGCGCGATCAGCATGTCGTGCTCGCCGCGCTGGGAGCGCTGGGTGAAGCTCGCGGGCAGCATCCGCCTGCGCTGGACCTTCTCCAGGTCGGCGGTTCGCACCGTCCCGTCCAGCAATGGCTGGGCGAGCAGCCGCGCGGTCGCGACAGCGTCCTGCACCGCCAGGTTGACCCCGACACCGCCGACCGGCGACATCGTGTGCGCGGCGTCGCCGATGCACAGCAGGCCGGGCACGTACCAGCGATCCAGCATCCCGACGGTCACCTCGAGCAGTTTCACGTCGTCCCAGGACCCGATCGCCGCGGTCGCCTCGGTGGGCCAGCCGAACAGCTCGGTGACGCGTTCGCGGAGCCATGCCACGTCGTGGGCGGCCCGCAGGGCCGCGTCGCGACCCTTCTCGATGATGTAACCGGTCTGGTAGTAGTCGCCGCGGTCGATCGCCACCGCCGAGTTCCCGCTGGTGAAGCGGGCTTGCACCGCGCCACCATCGGTGTCGTCGGCGCCCTTCGGGACGCGGAAGAACCACATGTCCATCGGCACGTCCTCGCTCCGCTGGCGGAGTCCGGCGGCCTCGCGCGCTACGGAATCGCGTCCGTCGCAGGCGATCACGAGGTCGGCGCGCAGGGTGTGCTCGGTGCCGTGGGCGTCGCGGTATCGCACCCCGGTGACGGTATCGGCCTGGTGGATGAGCCCGGTGACGGTCGAGCGCATGCGGAGCGTGAAGGTCGGCTCGGTGGCGGCGGCGCGGACCAGCAGGTCGAGGAAGTCCCACTGCGGGACCATCGCGATGTGGCGGTACCGGCCGGGAATCCGGCTGAGGTCGGCGGCGACGACCATCCGATCGCCGGCGTACATGCACATCCTGGTCAGGGTGGACTGCGGGAGCCGGGCGAAGTCCACGCCGAGGCCGAGTTCGTCGAGCAGTCGCACGGTCGACGGGTGCACGGTGTCGCCGCGGAAATCGCGCAGGAAGTCGGGGTGCTTCTCCAGCACCGTCACCTCGACGCCCGCCCTGGCCAGCAGCAGGCCCGCCATCGTGCCCGCCGGTCCGCCGCCGACGATGCAGCATGTCGTCTTGTCCATGTCTCCCCCTCGAACACCGATGTCTACGACGGAGCGTAGTAGTCAATCCGGGGGCAGGTCCAGGGTTTTCGGAAATCCTCGACCGCCCTTGACGAGGAGGCGTGGCCGCGCAATACTGAACTAGATGGTTCAGTATGACTTCCTGGATGCCTCGTTCGGGGCGCTCGCGGACCCCACCCGGCGGGGCATCCTCGAGCAACTCGGGCGTGGGCCCGCCAGCATCAGCGAGTTGGCCGAGCGGTTCGAGATGACCCTGACCGGCATCAAGAAGCACATCGGCCTGCTCGAGAACGCGGGCATGGTGGTCACCGAGAAGCGTGGCCGGGTCCGGTACTGCCGGATCGGCGAGCACGTCTTCGATCGAGAGGTGGCCTGGATGCAGGGTTATCGGCAGATGCTCGAAGCCCGGATGGACCGTCTCGGTGAATTCCTCGAACGAACGGAGCCAGAGCAATGAGCACAACGACCAACGACGCGGTCATCACCTCGACCTCGGACCGCGAAGTCCACATCGAACGCGATTTCGACGCACCGCTGGACCGGGTGTGGAACGCCTACAGCCGGATCGAACAGCTCTCGCGCTGGTGGGGCCGCGGCCATGTCGTCGATGTCGAGCGCTGGGAGTTCCGCAAGGGCGGCCACTGGCGCTTCGTCGAACACGACGGCGACGAGTCCTACGGCTTCGAGGGCCGCTTCCGCGAGATCACCCCGAAGGAGCGCATCGTGCAGTCCTTCGAGTGGGACGGCATGCCCGCCCACATCTCGATCGACTCGACCACCTTCGTCGACCTCGGCAACGGCCGCACCCGGGTCGTCACCGACAGCATCTTCCACACCGCCGAGGAATGCGCGGGCATGCTCGCCTCGGGTATGGAAGGCGGCCTCAACGACAGCTACCGCGCCCTCGACGCCCTGCTGGCCGACGGCCGCTAGCGGCCGTCGGATCCGGCGCCGCGGGAGGCGGCGCCGGATCAGCGGTGGGCGCAGCCGGTCGCCCGCTTGCGTGGCTTCAAACGCAGCGGCGGCAGCGGTGGGGCGGGAATCCGCTCGTCCGGCGCGTGGCCGACCACCTCGGCGAAACGGCTGGTGTCGTGGGCTTCCCAGGCATTGCGGGCCGCGACGATCTCGTCGTGACTGCGGCCGACGAAGTTCCACCACATCACCAGTTCCTCGGCGAATGGTTCACCGCCGATCATCGCGAAGTGCGCGCCCTCGGTGCTGGTCAGGCGCACCTCGGCCCGATCGGTGCCCAGATACAGCAGGGGGCCGGGCGAGAGTTCGGTCCCGTCCACCACCACGGTGCCCTCGACGACCAGCACCGCGTGCTCGAAGGCGCGTTCCAGCGGCAGCCGCACCTCGGCGCCGGAGTCGAGCACGATATCCGCCCCGACGATCGGCGTGTAGGCCCGTGCCGGTGAGGTGACGCCGCCCAGCGTGCCGATCAGCACGGTGGCCCGCAGGCCCGGTTCCTCGTACACGGGCAGCTCGCGATGCTGCTCGAAATGCGGTTCGATCCCGGTCGCGGTGCCGGGCAGCGCGATCCACAGCTGCAGCCCGTTGCCCGCGTGGGCGCCGGGGACGCCGAACTCCGAATGGGCGATACCGCGGCCCGAGGTCATCAGGTTCAGCTGGCCCGGCTCGATCTCGACGTCGGAGCCCACCGAATCCCGGTGCCGGATCCGGCCGTCGAACGGCCACGTCACCGTCTGCAGGCCGATGTGCGGGTGCGGCAGGATATCGGGCGACGCGCCGGTCCGGGTGACGGTCGGCGAACCGAACCGGTCCAGGAAACACCACGCGCCGACGGTCGGCAGATCCCGTTGCGGCAGGGTGCGTTCGACGTACACACCGCGCACGCCACCGAGGGGTACCTCCCTGGCGGGGTACAGCTCGGTGATCGGTCCCGGACTCGGCGACGGCTCGCACACCGCCTCCGTGGGATCGAGCTCCAGATCGCTCACTTGGCGATGCCCTTGCCGACGACGTGCGCGTCGTACTCGGGGTGCTTGTCGAGCCAGCCGCGGATGAACGGGCAGTGCGCGGTGATGGTGCGCCCGCGCGCGATCACGTCCTCGACGGCCTGGCGGGCGAGCACGCTGCCCAGGCCCTTGCCCGCGAAGGCGCCGTCGATCTCGGTGTGGATGAAATCGGTGTCGTCGTCGCGCTCGATGTACTCGGCGAAGCCGGCCAGTGCGCCGTCGTAGAACACGTCGTAGCGGTTCTTCTCCGGGTTGCGCACGACCCGGCGCTCGGGCTCGGTCGACGCGGGCTGCGCGGCGGGGGTGGTCTCGGACATCTTCTTGCGCTCCTTCCGCACCGGAACAGGGTGCGCGCTCAGGATCGACACGCGGTTGAACGCGCCGATCGCGACGGCGATCCAGATGATCACCGAGATCTGTTCCTCGGACCAATGCTCGCGCGCGATCTCGTATTCCCGATCGGTGCGCTCCTCGTCGGGCAGGGTGGTGACGGCCTCGGCCAGCCCCAGCGCGGCCCGGTCGGCGGCCGAGTACGTGCCGCCGCGCCGCCAGGCGGGCAGCACCGCGATCTCCTGTGCCGACAAGCCGGCGCCGAGGCCCGCGTGCTCGTGCACGTCGAGGCAGTACGGGCAGCCGTTGATCTGGGAGACCCGCAGATTGATCAGCTCGATCAGCCGCCGCTCGATCCCCGCGGCCGCCGCGGCGGCGCGGATCTCGGCAGCGGTCGCGCTGAGCGCTTTGAAGATCGCGGGGTGCTGCTTGTCGATCCACACGCGGTCGTGGCGTTCGGTCACTCTCGCGATGCTAGCGCCGCGCGCCGCGGCCCGTCGGACCGCGGCGCGCCGACGGCTATTCCCGACCGGCGGAGGTGAAGGACATGTCGGCGTAGCGGTTGCCCGCCACTTGCCCGGCGATCGGCTCCAGCGTGGCGAGCTCCTCGGCGGTGAGCCGCACCGTGGCCGCCGCGACGTTCTCGGCCAGTCGGNGCGTAGCGGTTGCCCGCCACTTGCCCGGCGATCGGCTCCAGCGTGGCGAGCTCCTCGGCGGTGAGCCGCACCGTGGCCGCCGCGACGTTCTCGGCCAGTCGGACGCGCTTGCGGGTGCCGGGGATCGGCACCACCGGCAGGCCGTGCGCCTCGGCGCGCGCGTGCACCCACGCCAGCGCCGCCTGGGCCTGGGTGATCCCGTGCGCCGCGGCGATCGCGGCCAGCGGGGCGAGCAGCTCGGCGTTGTGCTCGGCGTTGTCGCCGGTGAAGCGGGGCTGGAACCGGCGGAAGTCCTTGTCGCCGAGGTCCTTCGCGGTGCGGAACGCGCCGGTGAGGAAGCCACGACCCAGCGGCGAGTACGGCACGAACGCCACGCCGAGTTCGGCGGCGGCGGGCACCGCGGTGCGCTCGACGTCGCGGGAGAACAGCGACCACTCCGACTGCACGGCCGCGATCGGGTGCACCGCGTGCGCGGCGCGCAGTTCGTCGCCGGTCACCTCCGAGAGCCCCAGCGCGCGCACCTTGCCCGCCGCGACGAGTTCGGCCAGCGTGCCGACGGTCTCCTCGATCGGCGCCCGCGGATCGCGCCGGTGCATGTAGTACAGGTCGATCGTGTCGATGCCGAGCCTGCGCAGGCTCGCGTCGACCGCGGCGCGGATGTAGCCGGGGGAGTTGTCGAAGCCGCGGTAGGCGGGGTCGTCGGCCTTGCGCACGATGCCGAACTTGGTCGCGATCACCAGCTCGTCGCGATGGGCGCGGACGAACTCGGACAGGAACTCCTCGTTGTGGCCCGAGCCGTAGATGTCGGCGGTGTCGAACAGGGTGACGCCGAGTTCGAGCGCGTGCTCGAGGGTGGCGCGTGATTCGGCCGGATCGGTCTCGCCGTAGAACTCGCTGATGCCCATGCAGCCCAGGCCCTGCACGCCGACCAGCGGGCCGCCGGTGCCGAGGGTGGTGGTGGGCAGCGTCGCGGTGGTGCTCATGTATCGGTTCCTTCGCTCGTGGACGCGGTGCGCGTGGCCGGCCGGTCGGCCTCGGATCTGCCCTCGTAGATGGCGATCTTGTAGTCGAGGACGGCCACGGTCTGCTGGAGTTCCGCGATCTTGTCGAGCACGTCGGACCTGGTCTGGCGGAACATCGCGAGCCGCTCCGGGTAGGTCTGCTCACCCGCCTTGACCAGTTCGGCGTAGCGGATCATGTCGGCCACCGGCATGCCGGTCATCCGCAACCGCTTGATCAGCGTCAGCCATTCCAGGTCGCGGTCGCTGAAGCGCCGGTTGCCGGTGTGGTCGCGGCCGACGTAGCTCATCAGCCCGATCCGCTCGTACCAGCGCAGGGTGTCGCGACTGAGGCCCGATCGCTCGGCGACCTGGCCGATCGAGTATCGCGGGCGTTCGCGATCGTCGTCCCCGGCGGTGCTGCGCAGGGCCGCGTCCTGATCCATCGTGCTCGTCCCTTTCTCGTGGAACCCCACCGACGCTATCCACCTGGAGTGCGCTCCAAGCAAGACCTATTCTCGCGGGACGAGCGAATTCAGTTGTACTTCGGCAGCTCCTGCACGGCCCACCGGTTGCCGTCGGGGTCGGCGAAGAAGGTGAACAGGCCCCAGCCCATGTCCTGCACCGGGCTGGCCTCCACACCCGCGGCCACGAGCTGCTCGTAGGCCTGCTGGGCACTGGGGACGACCATCTGCATGCCCTCGACGCTGCCGGGCGCCGCACTGGTCAGGCCGCGGCCGATGCAGATCGAGCAGCCGGAGCCGGGCGGGGTGAGCTGGACGAAGCGGATGTCCGGGCTCGGGGTGTGGTCGTGATCGGCGTTGAAACCGATGCTGGTGTAGAAGTCCTTGGCCCGATCGACATCGGTGACCGGGATGGCAACGAGTTCGATTTTCCAATCCATGCCGTTCAGCATGGCACCAGAGGCCGACAGAAACGTAGTGTGGATCACATGGCAGGTAAGGACATCGACCGCGTCAGGGCCCGATCGGCCTGGGAGACGGTCAAGGAGAGCCCGGTGATCACCGCGATCGCGGTGGCGCCGGTGGTGCTGGTGCTCGGCGTGGTGTGGTGGCTGACGAACGGTTTCGTCGCCTTCGTGCTGCTCGCCCTGCTGGGGGTCGGCATCGTCGTCGGCGGCAAGCTGCTCAAGTAGCCGCGTCCGCCCTCAGCGGGGCACGTGGAAGTACGTGAGTTCACCCGAACCCGGGTCCAGCTGTGCCCACGGCCGGTCGAACTCGAGCACGGCCAGCGCCGAGGTGGGAAATTTGCGGCTGAGCTCGGTCGCCTGATCGGAGTCGCGATTGGCCGCGAGTTCCCAAGCGGTCCACGGGATTCCGGGCACGTGCCCGACGACGAGCAGCGTGCCGACGGCATCGTCGGTGAGCTGGACCAGCTCGATCAGGGTGTGCGGGTTCGCCTCGTAGATGTCGTCGGTGTACTCCACCGGCGCATCGATCCCGGTCGCGGCGAGCGTCTGCCTGGTCCTGGTGGCGGTCGAGCAGCGCACGGCGTCGATCGGCGGCTGGGTGGCCCGCAGCCAGTCACCGGCCAGGGCCGCCTCCCGCTGCCCACGCGGCGCCAGCGGGCGGGCGTGATCGCCGACACCGTCGGGGTATGCCGATTTTCCGTGCCGCATGAGGATCAGGGTCGCCACCATGGGAACCACCGTAATCCCGACCGCCGGTGAGGTAGCGGTCACACTCGAGGCACACTGAAAGCTGCGTCACCGTAGATGTGTTCGTGGCACACCCGCCGCGGGCCCGCCACGGACGACGTCTCGAGCCACCGACCACACATTTCGAGGATCTGCACACTATGGCCTACGTCATCACGCAGCGTTGTTGCAACGACGCCAGCTGCGTCACCGAGTGCCCGGTCGACTGCATCCGTCCGACCCCGGATCAGCCGGAATTCGCCACGGCGGAGATGCTGTACATCGACCCCGACACCTGCATCGACTGCGGAGCCTGTGTCGACGCGTGCCCGGTGGACGCCATCTTCTCCGAGGACGACCTGCTCGCCTCGCTGGCCAGGTACCGCGAGATCAACGCCGCCTACTTCCAGCGCCACCCGTTGGAGTCGAACTTCGATCCGCTGGCGACCCCGACCCGTCCGCCCAAGGACCTGGGCACGCTGCGCGTCGCGATCGTCGGCGCCGGCCCGGCCGCCTGCTACGCCGCCGACGAACTGCTGCGCCGCAGCGACGTCGAGGTCGAGATGTTCGACCGGCTGCCGACCCCGTGGGGTCTGGTCCGGGCGGGCGTCGCGCCCGACCACGCGGGCACCAAGAACGTGGCGAATATGTTCGACTCGGCCTTCCGCCGCGAGACGCTGCAGTACTACCTCAACGTCGAGGTCGGTCAGCACATCGACCATCAGGAACTGCTCGATCACCACCACGCGGTGATCTACGCGGTCGGCGCGTCCAGCGATCGCAAGCTCGGCGTGCCCGGCGAGGACCTGCCCGGCAGTCACTCGGCCACCGAGTTCGTCGCCTGGTACAACGGCCACCCCGACTTCGCCGATCGCGAGTTCGACCTGTCGGGCGAGCGCGCGGTGATCGTCGGCAACGGCAATGTCGCGCTCGACGTCGCCCGCGTGCTCACCGTCGACCCGGACGAGCTCGCCAAGACCGACATCGCCGACCACGCCCTGGACGCGCTGCGCAACAGCAACATCCGCGAGGTGGTGATCCTGGGCAGGCGCGGCCCGCTGCAAGCCGCCTACAGCACCCCGGAGTTCCTGTCGCTGACGCACCTGAAGGGCGTCGACGTCGTCGTCGATCCGGCCGATCTGGCGCTGGACCCGCACAGCCAGGCGCTGCTCGACGACCCGAACATCGAGCCGTCGCTGCGGCTGAAGTACACCCTCGCGCAGGAGTACTCCATCGCCGAGCACGACCCGGCGCACAAGCGGATCGTCTTCCGCTACCTGACCACGCCGACCGCGGTGCACGGCGAGGACAAGGCAACCTCGATCGAGTTCGCGCACAACGAACTGACCGAGGAGAACGGTCAGCTCGTGGCGACCGCCACCGATCGCACCGAGTCGCTCGACACCGGTCTGGTGCTGCGCTCGATCGGTTACCGCGGCGTGCCGGTCGCGGGTCTGCCCTTCGACGAGCGGCGCGGCACCGTGCCCAGCGAGCACGGCCGGGTCATCGAGGCCACCGAGCCGGTGCCGGGCGTGTACGTCTCCGGCTGGATCAAGCGCGGCCCGCGCGGCGTGATCGGTTCCAACCGGGTCGACGCCGAGGAAACGGTGGAGGCGCTGATCGCCGACTTCATCGCGGGCAAGCTCACCGCGCCGACCGGTGACCGGGCGGCGCTGCAGGCGCTGCTCGCGCAGCGGCAGCCGGAGCTGGTCGACCGGAAGGGCTGGAAGACCATCGACCAGGCAGAGAAGGCCGCGGGCAAGGCGGCGGGCAGGCCGCGGGTCAAGTTCACCACCCGCGCCGAGCTGCTCAAAGCGGCCAAGGGCTAGCCGAGGCAGCCCCGGTCCGCGCGGCGGGCCGGGGCTACTCCGGCAGGGGCATGATCCGGACGACGGTCGTGGTGATCCCGCCGACCACGAACCACAGCCGCAGCACCGGGCGGCCGGTCCGGTCGCCCGATTCGTAGCGGCCGCGCACCGTGATGTGCTCACGGGCCAGCACCGGGGCCACGTATTCGATGACCGCGCGGTGCGGTCCGGCGACCAACTTGGGGTAGTCGACCAGGAACTGCTCGACCGCCTGCCAGTAGCAGGTGTGGTTGACGTGGTTGTATTGGTCGATATCGGTCGCGCGGACCGGGAACGGCAGATCGGTGTCGGACTCGCGCGGGGCCGGATCGGTCAGGTAGGGCCGCCAGCGCAACCGGTGCTCGTCGGTGGATCGGGCCAGGTAGGCCAGGCCCTCGTCGCTGATCCGGGCGGGCAGATTGCTGGACTCGCTGAGGTTGATCCAGAAGCCCTCGGTCTCGATCAGCCCGCCGCCGTCGCTGGTGATCCGCGTGCGCATGTTCGTCCACCGGGTCGACATGCTCGAACACCAGCGGGTCAGGTGCACCTGGTCGGGCCAGGTGACCGGCCGGATGACGTCGATGACGGTGCGGCGCACGATCCAGGTGGGGTCGGTCCGATGCAGGGCCGTCTGATGCAGTTCGTCCCAGGAGATGTCCTGCAGATAGCGCGCCACGGCATCGAAGCGCAGCCGGTGATAGGGATCCACATCGCCAGCCCGGACGGGCCACGCCGCGGCGAAACCCATGCCCTCCTGGGGAAGCGGGGCCAGTGGCTGATCGAGTGACACGTGTGCTCCTTGCACGGCGCACCAGGTGTGCCGCGACTTCTTGCGTAGTTCTGCTGACGACTTTACGGGGCGCAGATCACACCCTCGCGCGGAGCCGGGGCAAGCGGTATCGAATTCCACCGGCTCCCGGTAGCCTGCAGGAATGGCCGGCGGGGCGATGGCGGGCTCGATGTTCGGGCGCTATGAATTGCGCAGACTCCTCGGAGTCGGCGGTATGGGGGAGGTCTACGAGGCCTACGACACCTCCAAGAATCGCACTGTCGCCGTCAAGGTGCTCAACCGCGATCTGGCCAGAGACCCCGTCTACGTGCAGCGATTCCGCCGGGAGTCGCACGCGATGGCGAGTGTGCAGGAGCCGCACGTCATCCCGGTGCACGACTGGGGTGAGGTCGACGGTGTCCTCTACATCGACATGCGGCTGGTCAAGGGCACCGATCTCAAGGACCGCCTGCAGCGGCACGGCAGGCTGACGCCCGGTGAGGCGGTGCAGGTGGTCGAACAGATCGCCGCCGCGCTCGACGCCGCCCACGAGATCGGCCTGATCCATCGCGACGTGAAGCCCGCCAACATCCTGCTCACCAGCAGCATGTTCGCCTACCTGGTCGACTTCGGCATCGCGCACACCGACTCCGATCCGCAGCTCACCAGCACCGGCAGCGCCGTCGGCTCGATGGCCTACATGGCGCCGGAGCGCTTCGAGGACGCGCCGCTGACCGCCGCCGTCGACACCTACGCGCTGACCTGCGTGCTCTACGAGGCCCTGGTCGGGCGGGTCCCGTACCCGGTGAACAGCCTCGCAGGCGCGATCGGCTCGCATCAGATGGCGCCGCCGCCACGGCCCAGCGCCGTGGACCCGGCCCTGGAATTCTTCGATCCGGTGATCGATCGGGGCATGGCCAAGCGGCCGGGACAGCGCTACGCCACTCCCGGTGACCTGGCTCGCGCGGCCCGCGCCGCGCTGGTGCAGGGCGAG